>QHWK01000030.1 GCA_003223775.1 Acidobacteriota bacterium | reverse complement strand
GGTTCCGCTCGTCGAGCGGATCGACCGCAATGATTCCCTTCGCGCGGCCTTCGGTCTTCGGCGTCTCGAGCAGCATCGGCAGATCGCGGAAGCGGCGATCGTTCACGAGGCGTCGGAACGGCTCGAGCCCGAGGCACCCGTCGCCGATGTGCTCGTGGCGATCGACGCGGCTGCCGAGCGGCCGCTTCGAGTCGTTCAGGTGAAACACCTTCAGCCGATCGAAGCCGATCAGCCGCTCGAACTGCTCGAAGGTCGCCGCGTAGCCGCCGGGCGAGCAGATCTCGTAGCCGGCGGCGAGCAGATGGCACGTGTCGAGGCAGACGCCGATCCGTCGGTGGCCGTTGGTCTTCGCGATGATCGATGCGAGCTGCTCGAACGTGGCCCCGAGCGCCGTGCCTTGCCCGGCGGTCTGCTCGAGCAGAATCATCGTCTTGCCGCGGCGCCGCGCGCGCAGCAGCTCGAGGAGCGCCGCGGCGACGAGCGCGAGGCCATCGGCCTCGTTGCCCGCGGTATAGCATCCCGGGTGCAGGACGACGCCGAGCAGGCCGAGCGCTTCGGCGCGATCGATCTCGTCGCCCATCGCCTCGATCGACATCCGGCGCAGCGCCGGCAGCGCCGTGGCGAGGTTGATCAGGTAGCTGCCGTGCGACACGACGGGGTGGATGCCGGCCGCCGCCACCTTCGCCCGGAACTCGCGGATCTCGTCGGCCGGCAGCGTGCGGCCGCGCCACTGGCTCGCGTTCTTGGCGAAGATCTGCAGCGCCTCGCAGCGGTGCGCCACGGCGCGCTCCACGGCCCGCGGCAGCCCGCCGGCCACCGACATGTGCGCGCCTAGCCGCGCCATGTCTTGCTTGTTATTTTTATAACAGACATGCTATCTTTCTAACATGACGACGCCGGGTGCTGCTCAACTGTCCCGCCGCGAGCGGCAGATCATGGACATCCTCTACCGCCGCGGCCGCGCCACCGCAGGAGAAGTAATGGCCGATCTGCCGGGCGGGCCGAGCTATTCCACCGTCCGCACGCAGCTGCGCGTACTCGAGGCCAAGGGGCACGTGCGCCACGACGAGGACGGGCTTCGCTACATTTACACGCCGGCGCGGCCGCGCCGCGCCGCCCGGCGATCGGCGCTCCGCCATCTCGTCGACACCTTCTTCGAAGGATCCACGGAGAAGGTCGTCAGCGCGCTGCTCGGATCCGACGGCGGCCGCCTCTCGCCATCCGAGCTCGACCGCATCGCCGAGATCGTCTCGAAGGCACGGAAAGGAAGCGGCCGATGATCTTCATCGCCGAGCACAGCCTCAGAATTTCGCTCCTCGTCTCGGCGGCGCTCGCCGGCGTCGCGCTGATGCGATCCGCCTCCGCGGCGCTGCGCCACTGGCTGCTCGTCGTCGCGTTCGCCGGGGCCGCGGCGATGCCGCTGCTCACGCTCGTCGTCCCGTCGTGGCGCGTCGCGATGCCGCCACGCCGCTTGGCGCCGGCGCCGATCGCGGCGGCAGCATCGCTCACGATCATGCCGCAGGATCCGGACGCCTCCGCCACGGCGACGGACGTTCGTCGGCCGGCGGTCGAGGCCGGCAATCGCACGCCGACGTTTGGCGCCGTCGTCTTCGCGCTCTGGATCGGCGGCACCGCGGTCAGCGCGGCGCTCATCGTCGCCGGTCTGGTGCGGCTCAAAGGTCTCGCCGCGGGCGCCGGACGGATCGAGCGCGGACGCATCGTCGACCAGGCGAGCGCGCTCGCGCGCGACGTCGGCGTCGATCGGCCGATCGCGATCCTCGAAGGCCGCGATCCCGCGCTCGTTGTCACGTGGGGCGCGGCGCGGCCGAAGATCCTGCTGCCGATCGCCGCGCGCAGCTGGCCCGACGATCGGCTGCGCGTCGTCCTGCGGCACGAGCTGGCGCACATCCGCCGCGGCGACTGGCTCGCGCAGATCGTCGGCGAGGTCGTTCGCGCCGTGAACTGGTTCAATCCCATCGTCTGGCTCGCGTGCGCGCGGCTCCGCCTCGAAGGCGAGCACGCGTGCGACGACGTCGTGCTGGCGGCTGGCGTCGATCCGGCGGAGTACGCCGCGCACCTGGTGGATCTCGCGCGCACGCTCCACCTTCGGCGGCCGCCGCGGCTGCCGGCGCCCGCGATGGCCCGATTGTCAACGCTCGAAGGGAGAGTCAGCGCCATGTTGAATCATCGTCTCGATCGACGTCCGATCACGCGGGCGGCGCAAGCGGCGACGGCCGTCGTGCTCGCGTCTCTCACGCTCTCGATTGCGGCCCTCGCAGGGCAGCGCTACTCCAGGTTCTCCGGCATCGTGCTCGATCAGACCAACGCGTTTCTTCCCGGCGTCACGGTGACGCTGACGAGCGCCGACACGCAGGCGCGCCATGAAGTGCGCACGGATCGTACAGGCCACTTCGAGTTCGTTGGCCTCCCTGACGGCGACTATACCGTCTCGGCGCTCGAAGCCGGCTTCGCGCGGTTGAACGAGCCGATCAGAATCGCGGGCCGCGACCTCGAACGCACGATCCAGCTGCAGCTCGGCTCGCTGCAGGAAACGATTCGGGTCACAAGCGGGCCCTCACCGTGGACGCCGGCGAGCGCCGACAAGCGCGCCGAGTACCGACAGAGCGCGCAGAATCAGCGGCGCGACATCATGGAGCGGTGCGCGGCAACGGGCGGGTCGGGCGGCATGGGCGGCAACATCAAGCAGCCGACGAAGGTCGTCGACGTCAAGCCGCGCTATCCGGAGCGCCTCAGTGCCGCGAAGATCGGCGGGACGCTCGTCCTCGACGCCGTGATCGGTACCGACGGCACGGTCACCGGCGTGAACGTGGTCACCGGCGCCGATCCCGAGCTCGACGCCGCCGCGATCGAGGCGGTGCGGCAATGGGAGTTCAGCACGACCTTCCTGAACTGCACGCCGGTGGACGTGCACATGAAGGTCAACGTGACGTTCATCGCGCAGCCGTGAACGCGTAGAGGCCGGACCTCGTCGCCTCAGCGCACGATCCGTTCGTCGAGGATCCGTCCGTCGGGATCGACGCGGACGGTCGCCGTGAATGGATTGACTGATCTCGTCGGCTGTTCGAGGCCAGCAATCCCGCCCGCAAAGCGCATGTCGCTCCAGCGCACCGTGGTGATGCCGTGCGGATCGACGCCCGAGCGTGCGGCGGGGAAGCGTGAGAAGCCGAGGAAGACCTGGCCCAGACGCGTCTCTGCGGCGCGATCGACGGCCGGCGTCCACAGGCTCGGATAGCGCAGCGTCAGGCGCCACGGTGCTTCCGATCCGGTTTCGGGATGGCGAAACCGGCTGTCGAGCAGATCGATGTCGTGGAGCTCGTAGGCGTTCGACATCCGCGCGATGATGCGCCAGCGGAACGGCGACGCGAAGGTCGGCATCGCCGCGAGCTCGACGAGACATCGACGGCCGGGCAATGGAGGCGACGGCGGCGTCCGCGGCCACGATTCGATCCGCGACGGCGCGGCGGGCGCGTCGCAGAGCTCCGGCAGCGTCGGCCCGAAAAGGCGCGGCGCGAGGTCGATCGCCTGATGATGCGCCGCCGCGCGAAGCCCGTAATTCGCCGCGAGAACCGCCATCGCGATCGCCGCCTTCGAGCGCCGCTGCGTCTCCGTACCGCGCCCGAACAGCGCCGCCACGAGCACCATCAACAGATAGATGTCGATGATCGGCATCCAGTCGAAGGCGTACCACTGCCAGCTGAACGGGCTGAGGATCCGCGTGCCGTACGACGTCGGCAGGTCCATCAGCACGTGCGCGACGACGCCGATCGTCGAGACGGCGAGAAGCATCGCAAACGGCGCGTCGTCCTCCGGAGTGTGTGGAGGCGTCGACTCGGGATCGCTTCGCCGTCGCGCAGCGGAAAGACGGCGGAAGCTCCACACGATCGCCGCCACGACGACGGCGAGCACGACGACGCCGAGCGGGCCGTGCGTCGGGCCGCGATGCCACTCCAGATACTTCGCCGCGCCGCCCGCGGCGGCGACGATGTCGATGTCGGGTGCGTTCGATGAGAGGAGCAGCGCCGAGGTCGTGCCGCGGCCCGCGCGCGCGAGCCGCGTGCGCGCGAGCGTCGCGCCGACGAGCGTGTGGGTCACGTTGTCCAAGTGCCGTAATATAACAGGGTGCGAAACGCGTTCCGCGCGGCCGTGCTGTCGTGCATCGCCGCGCTCGCGCCTTCGTCCGCGTCGGCGTGGGGACTTGCGGGCCATCGCTTCATCATGGCGCGCGCGATCGACCTGCTGCCGCCCCAGCTCAAGCCTTTCTACGAGAAGAACCGCGACGAGATCGTCGCTCGCTCGGTTGATCCCGATTTGTGGCGCAACGTCGGCTGGGAAGACGATCCGAATCATTTCGTCAACTTCGGCGTCAGGGAGTACGGCGAGTTCCCGTTCGTCGCGCTGCCGCGCGATCTCGAGTCGGCGATCGACAAGTTCGGCATCGCGACGCTGAAGCGCAACGGCATGCTGCCGTGGCGCGCGCGCGAGCTCTTCGGGGATCTGCGCCGCACCTTCGAGGGGTTCAAGCGCGGCACGCTGTACGGACCGAGCGACGTGATTCTGTTCAGCGGCGCGCTGGGCCACTACATCCAGGACGCCCACCAGCCGCTGCACGCGACGAACAACTACGACGGTCAGCTCACCAGGAACCAGGGCGTGCACGCGCGCTTCGAGCGCGATCTCGTCGAGAAATTCCTGCCGCGGCTCCGCATCGAGCCGCGCGCCCCGGCGCCGATGCCGAACGCGCGCGACGCCGCCTTCGAGGCGCTCCTTTCGAGCTATCAGCAGGTCGACCCGGTGCTCAAGGCCGACAGCGAGGCCGTTGCCGGCAAGGACGTCTACGACGCCGAGTACTTCGAGAAATTCTTCACGCGTGTCCGTCCCGTCCTGGAAGCGCGGCTGTCGGCGGCGATCACCGCGACCGCGTCGGCGTTCATCGGCGCATGGGAGCAGGCGGGCCGGCCGACGGTGACGCTCGAGGGCGTGCGGCCGGTCGAGAAAGTCAGGCGGCCGCAGCCCTAGCCACTAGGTGGACCGGCGATTGCAACCGCATTCGCCGAGGTCCGAACGCGCGCGCGAACGCGAGCGTCTAACGAACCAGTGGACAATACGGTCATCTACCTCCTGCCGATCGGCTCGGACCGGTTCGCGCTCTACGCCGAGGCGCACGACGATGGCGCCGATGCGAGCGGGTTCTGGCGGGCGCAGACGCGTCGCCTCTACGGGCGCTGGCGCGACGCCGTGCGCGAGGCGCGGAACGAGCAGAAGGGCGACGCGACGTGGCTCGGCCGCGCGCGCGACTGGACCGTTCGCCGCACGGCCGACGCGATGGCCGAGCAGCGCGCGTTGTGGACGCTGCGCCGCGCGGTCGCGCCGCTCCTCGTGTACCCGGCGGATCTCTCGGAGGCGCAGGCGGCCGGCGTTCGCGACCGCCTCCTCGCGCGCGCCCGCGCGCATCACGCGCGCTGGCTCGTCGTGGACGCGCTCACGCTCGCCGCGTCCGGCGTGCTCGTGATCGTGCCTGGCCCGAACGTGATCGCGTACTACTTCGCGTTCCGCGTCGCCGGCCACTTCCTGTCGTGGCGCGGCGCGCGCCGGGCGCTGCAGGCCACGGCGTGGCGGCTGCGCGACGAGCCGGCGCTCGCCGAGCTCCGGCGGCTCGCCGCGCTGCCCCGCGACGCGCGCGCGCCGCGGCTCGACGCGATCGCCGCGGCGCTCAAGCTGCCGCGGCTCGCCGACTTTTTCGATCGCACCGCTGCGCCCGCGCGGTAATAATAAACGCTCTGAAGCTACGAGACCTCTCCGAACGGCTCGAGTGCCGCCTCGAGGGCGACGGCGCTCTCGACATCGTCCGCGTCGCCGGCATCACGCAGGCGCAGCCCGGAGACGTCACCTTCGTCGCCAACGCCCGCTACCTCCCCGAGCTCGCGACGACGCGCGCATCGGCCGTGATCGTCGGCCGCGCCAACGGCGTCGACCCGCGGCCCGCGTGCGCGCTGCTGCGCACCGACGATCCCTATTCCGCGTTCGCGCGCGCCGTCGCGCTCTTTGCGCCGGCGGCGGCGCCGGCGCGCGGCGTCGATCCGCTGGCCTCGATCGCGCGCGACGCCGTGATCGCCGCCGACGTGTCGATCGGCCCCTTCGTCACGATCGGCGCGGGCGCGTCGATCGGCGCGCGCACGATCCTGTATCCGAACGTCGTGGTCGGGCCCGGCGCGCGCGTCGGCGACGACTGCACGATCCACTCGCACGTCTCCATCCGCGAGCGCGTGGTCGTCGGCAGCCGCGTCACGCTCCACGACGGTGTCGTCGTCGGCAGCGACGGGTTCGGCTTCGCGCGGCAGCGCGACGGATCGCACCTGAAGATCCCGCAGCACGCCGACGTCGTCATCGAGGACGACGTCGAGATCGGGGCGAACTCGACGATCGATCGGCCGGCCGTCGGCGAGACGCGCATCGGCGCCGGGACGAAGATCGACAACCTGGTCCACGTCGCGCACGGCGTGGCGGTGGGCCGCCGCGTGCTGCTCGCCGCGCAGGTCGGCATCGCCGGCAGCACGACGATCGAGGACGACGTGATGATGGCGGGGCAGACCGGCGTCACCGGGCACGTGCGCATCGGCCGCGGCGCGTCGGTCGGCGCGAAGAGCGCGGTCCTGCAGTCGGTGGACGCCGGCGCGTTCGTCACCGGCCATCCGGCGATCCCGCACGCGGCCTGGCGGCGCGCGTCGATGCTGTTCCGGCGGCTGCCGGTGTTCAGGAGGCGCGTCGAGGCGCTCGAGCAGCGCGTCGCGGAGCTCGAGGAAAAGCTCGCCGCACGGGAGGGCTCACGGACGGATCGCTAAGCGGGCACGCGGCGCGCGCCGCGTGCCTGGCGCTGCTCGTCGTTGCGCGCGCGGCGGCCCAGCCGCCGCAGCAGCTGTACGTTCCACCGCCGGCCGGCCCGGAATTCCTGCCGCGCCTCGACTTCCACTTGAACGTCGACTCGCTCTCGCCGCCGAAGAACACGCCGGCGGAGATCGCCGACGAGCGCTTCTCGTGGATCACGCACTTCGGCGGCTCCTTCGACCTGGTCGATCTCGTTGTCGGCCGCGCCGGCGCGGTGATCGACTACGAGGCCGTGGAGGGCAGCGAGTACCGGCCGTTCGATCCGAACCAGGGCAACTACACGCTCGAAGCGTTCATCTCGGCGCGTGTGCGCACGAGCGAGATCGGCGCGATCTTCCATCACGTCTCACGTCATCTGAGCGACCGTCCGAAGCGCGAGGCGATCGCCTGGAACGAGCTCGGCGTGCGGGTGCTGCACCATTTCGACACGGAGCATGCGACGGTCGACCTCGACGTCGAGGGAGGACGCGCCGTGCAGCATTCCTTCGTCGATTACACGTGGCTCGGGCAGGCCGACGCGCTCGTCCGCCACCAGATCTCGCCGCGCGTCGGCGTGTTCGGCCGCGCGCGCGGTCAGCTCTTCGCCGTGGACGACGAGGTGAGCGTCCGCGGGACGCAGACCGGCGCGCGCGTCGAGGGCGGCGTGCGGCTGAGCGGCCGGGGCGGCGTCATGGAGCTGTTTCTCGGGTACGAAAACCGCGTCGACGCTTATCCATTCGATCGTGTGCCGCAGCACTGGGGTCTCGCAGGCTTACGCCTACTCAGTAGATAATCGGACCATGGCCAGGCTTCCTCGTCTCCTGACCGCCGCCGCGCTGTGCGGCGCCATCGTGCTCGCTGCGAGCGGCACGCCGGCCGCCGCGTCGCGTCCGCCGAAGTTCCAGTACCAGATCACGACGCTGCCCAACGGCCTCACCCTGGTCCTCTCGGAGGATCATTCGACGCCGATCG
>QHWK01000829.1:363-2628 GCA_003223775.1 Acidobacteriota bacterium | reverse complement strand
CCGATCGACGGGCTGGCCACGACCGCGCCACGGTTCCGGCGCAACGCCACAAGCCGGTTGTAGGCCAGTCGCATGAGCACTTTGCGTATGACGTTGCGGTTCGCGCGAAACACTTCGGCGAGCGCGACTTCCTTAAGCTTCGTGCCCGGCTGCAGCCGATGGTCCAGCACCGCGCCGTAAATCCGCCGATAGATCTCGTCCTCATCGACGCGCGCCGAAGCTCGCTTGCGCGCGGCAGGCGTCCGCCGTGTCACCTTGGAGCTCCGCTCCACGTCCGCGGCCAATGCCGATCGTCGTGTTGCCATGTAGAGTCGAACCTGTTCGCAAAAGTATGACTTATTGTTAACATATCGTCAAGGCAAATGCAAGCGGGCCGTGACCCTCGCCCGTCGCGCGATCCCCCGCACCGCTCGTCTCTTGCCGCCAAAGCACGGGCCTGGCCGCAAGCCGGGGAGCCGTCGTCACAATGTTGACAAAAACATAAATATTGTTGACACTATGGTTAAGCGATGGCAGGATTGAGTTTCGGTCGAAGGAGGAACGATGGCGCGGCTGACGACACATGTGCTGGACACGGCGCAGGGTAAACCCGGTGCCGGGATAGCCGTGACGGTCTATCGCCTCGACGGCGAGCGGCGGCGGGTCGCCGCAGCAACCACCAACGCGGATGGCCGCTGCGACAGTCCGCTGCTCGACGGTGCAGACTTCGTGGCCGGCGTTTACGAGATCGTGTTCGGAGTCGGCGAGTATTACGCGCGGACCGGGAACACGCTTCCCGAACCACCCTTCCTCGGCGAGGTGATCCTGCGCTTCGGCGTGGCGGCACCCGAACAGCACTATCATGTGCCGCTGCTGGTCTCGCCGTGGAGCTACTCGACCTATCGCGGGAGCTAGCCGCCCGGCGCCGCGCAAACGGCAGCGAACTCGGACTCGAGGAGCGAGGAGGAAACATGGCAAGCAAGAAGACTCAGACGAGCGGCGCAGTCCGCTTCGTGCTCGACGGCGAGGTCGTCACCGTGAGCGACGTCGAGCCGACGCGGACTGTGCTCAACTTCCTGCGCGAGGACCTGGGCCGCACCGGGACCAAAGAGGGCTGCGCCGAAGGTGATTGCGGCGCGTGCACCGTCGTCGTAGGCGAGCTCGCGGGAGACGGCGTGCGCTTCCGTGCCATCAACTCGTGCATCCAGTTCGTCCCGACGCTCGACGGCAAGGAACTGATCACCGTCGAAAGCCTCAAGGGCGCAGACCATACCTTGCATCCCGTCCAGCGGGCAATGGTCGACTGCCACGGCTCGCAGTGCGGGTTCTGCACACCCGGGTTCGTGATGTCGCTTTTCGCACTGTACAAGTCGGCGCAGAAACCCTCGCGCCAAGCGATCAACGATGCGCTTGCCGGCAACCTGTGCCGCTGCACCGGTTACCGGCCGATTGTCGACGCCGCCCAAAAGATGTACGAATACGGCAACGGCGCCGCCAAGCCGCACGAGCATTGGATGAATTGTTCGTTCTCCTCGATGGGTGATCGCCAGCGCTCGACCAGCGAACGGGAAATGATCGAGCGCCTGCAGTCGATCCAGCGGCGCGACACCCTGATGCTCGCGCGAGGGACAAAGACCTATTTCGCGCCGTCCTGCGTTGCCGACCTCGCGGCGCTGCGCGAGGCGAATCCCGATGCACGCATCCTTGCCGGCGGCACCGATGTCGGTCTTTGGGTCACCAAGCAGCACCGGGACCTCAACACGGTGATCTACGTCGGCAACGTCGCCGAGCTGACTCGGATCGCCGTGACCGATCGACATATCGAGATCGGCGCCTCGGTCTCGCTTACCGACGCTTTCGCCGTGCTCGTCAAGCACTATCCAGAGCTCGACGAGCTCTTTCGCCGTTTCGCTTCACCGCCGATCCGCAATGCCGGCACCCTTGGCGGCAACATCGCCAACGGCTCCCCGATCGGCGACACGATGCCGGTGCTCATTGCCATCGGGACATCGCTCGCGCTGCGCAAGGGCAAGCGCACGCGCGAACTGCCGCTGGACGAGTTCTACCTCGCCTACCAGAAGACGGCGCTCGGACCCGGCGAGTTCGTCGAGGCTATCCGCGTCCCCATGCCGACGCCCGGCGCGACAGTGCGCTCATACAAGATCGCCAAGCGCTTCGATCAGGACATTTCCGCGGTCTGCGGGGGCTACTGCGTCGTGCTCGAGGACGGCGTCGTGCGCGACGTGCGCATCGCCTACGGCGGCGTCGCGGCGACACCGAAGCGCG
>QHWK01000829.1:0-317 GCA_003223775.1 Acidobacteriota bacterium | reverse complement strand
GGAAACCAGCGGCAAGCAAATGCAGACCTGCGTCTTCGAATACGCGGAGTGACCGGACATGGCTGAGTCACGAGCTGAGTCACGAGTGAAAGGCGGCGTCGGCGCCGCGATCCCGCACGACAGCGGACACCTGCACGTCAGCGGAGAGGCAACCTATACCGACGACATACCCGAGGTCCGCGGCACGCTCTATGCGGCCATCGGGATGAGCGAGCGCTCTCACGCGCGGATCAAGGCGATCGACCTCACGAAAGTGCGGGCGGCGCCGGGTGTCGTGGCGGTGATCACTGCGCGCGACATTCCTGGCAAGAACGACT
>QHWK01000828.1 GCA_003223775.1 Acidobacteriota bacterium | reverse complement strand
ATTCCGGCGGTGATTCAGGACGCGGAGACCTCCGAAGTGCTGATGGTCGGCTTCATGAACGACGTCGCGCTCGCGGAGACGCGGCGCACCGGCTACGCCACCTTCTTCAGCCGCTCGCGGAGCACGCTGTGGACCAAAGGCGAGACCTCCGGCAACAAGCTCGAGGTGCGCGAGATTCTCGTCGACTGCGACGAGGACACGGTGCTGTTGAAGGTGAAGCGCCTCGGAGATGGCCACGTGTGCCACACCGGCGAGCGCACATGCTTCTACCGGACGCTCGCATGACGCTGAAGCTCGGCATCCCGAAGGGTTCGCTGCAGGAGGCCACGATTCAGCTCTTCGCGCGCGCCGGCTTCAACATCTACGTGAGCTCGCGGTCGTACTTCCCCTCGATCGACGATCCGGAGATCGAGTGCATGCTGATCCGCGCGCAGGAGATGGCGCGCTACGTGTCGGACGGCGTGCTCGACGCGGGGCTGACGGGACAGGACTGGATCGCCGAGCACGAGGCGGGCGAAGGCCGCACGGGCGTGCTCGAGAGCGTCGCCGATCTGATCTACGCGAAGCAAAGCTTCGGGAAGGTGCGCTGGGTGCTCGCCGCGCCCGAGGACTCGCCGATCCGGTCGGCGCGCGATCTCGAGGGGAAGACCGTCGCGACCGAGCTCGTGCGCGCCACGCGCGCGTACTTCGCGCGACACGGCGTCAGCGTCAAGGTGGAGTTCTCCTGGGGCGCGACGGAAGTGAAGCCGCCTATGCTCGCCGACGCGATCGTCGAGGTGACGGAAACCGGATCCTCGCTCCGCGCGAATCGCCTCCGCATCGTCGATACGGTGATGGAGTCGAACACGCAGCTCATCGCGAACCGCGACGCGCTGCGCGATCCGTGGAAGCGCACGAAGCTGGACAACGTGGCGCTGCTGCTGCGCGCGGCGATCGAGGCGCACGGCCGCGTCGGGCTGATGCTGAACGTGCGCCGCGCCGATCTCGACGCCGTCCTCGGCCTGCTCCCGGCGCTGCAGCGGCCGACGATCTCGTCGCTGAGCGATGCGGAGTGGGTCGCGGTGAACACGATCATCGAAGAGCGGACCGTGCGCGATTTGATTCCGAAACTCAAGGCGGCGCGCGCGCAGGGGATCGTCGAGTATCCGTTGAACAAGATCGTGATCTGATATGCGGATCATTGACGCGGGCGACGAACGCGCGATTGGACGGCTGCTCGCGCGGACCGAGGCGCGCGACCCGGCGTTCGAGCGGCGCGTGCGGACGATCGTGGACGGCGTGCGCTGCGGCGGCGACCGGGTGCTCGATCGCTACGCGCGGCGGTTCGACGGCGTGAGCGGCCCGATCGAAGTGCCGGCTGCGGAGTGGCGCGCGGAGGCCGCGCGCGTCGAGCGGCCGGTGCGCCGCGCGATCGCGCAGGCGGCGCGGAACATCGCGCGCGTCGCCTTCAGGCAGATCCCGCGCCACTTCGACCTCGACGTCGCCGACGGCGTGTCGATCGAGCAGCGCGTCGAGCCGCTCGCGCGCGTCGGCTGCTACGTGCCCGGCGGCCGCTTCCCGCTCCCTTCGTCTTTGCTGATGACGGCGGTTCCGGCGCGCGTCGCCGGCGTGCGCGAGATTGTCGTCGCCTGCCCGAAGCCGACGCCGCCGGTCCTGGCGGCGGCGCTCGAGGCCGGCGTCACGCGCCTGTTCCGCGTCGGCGGCGCGCACGCGATCGCGGCGCTCGCGTACGGGACGCGCCGCGTGCCGCGCGTGGACAAGATCGTCGGCCCCGGAAACCGCTACGTCGCGGCGGCGAAGACGATCGTCGCCCGCGACTGCGCGATCGATTTCTACGCCGGCCCGACCGAAATCGTGATCGTCGCCGGCGCGGGACGGCCGGCGTGGATTGCCGCCGATCTCGTCGCGCAGGCCGAGCACGATCCCGACGCGCGGAGCATCTTCATCACCTGGAGCCGCCTGCTCGCGAAGCGCGTGGCGAAGGAAGCCGCCGAGCGCAGCCGCGGCCGCGCGATTGTCAAGCAGTCGCTCGGCGCCCACGGCGCCGTGATCGTGGCGCGATCGCGCGACGCCGCCATGGCGCTCGCGAACCGCTTCGCCCCGGAGCACCTCGTAGTCGATCGCGAGGAGTTGACGCGCCGTCCGATCACGGCCGGCGCGCTGTTCATCGGACCGTACACGGCGCAGGCGGCGGGCGACTACGCGACCGGGTCGAATCATGTGCTGCCGACGTCCGGCGCGGCGCGGTTCCGCGGGGGCCTGTCGGCCGCCGATTTCGTCCGCGTGATGTCGGTGCAGCGCGTGACGGCCGCCGGCCTCGCGCGCCTTGCGCCGGCCATCCTTCCGCTCGCGCGCGCGGAGGGCCTCGACGCGCACGCCGAATCGATCGAGGTGCGACTGCGANNNCGACGCGCTCGCGCGGCTGCGCGCCGATCAGATTGGCTTCTACCCGCCGTACGCCGCGGCGACCAACGCCGTGGCGTCGTATCTCGGCGTGCCGGCCGATCGCGTCACGCTCGTCAACGGCCTCGACGAAGGGATCATGGCGCTCGCCGTCGCGTACCTCCGCGCGGCGATCGGCGGGCCGCAGCTCGAGTCGATCGTCCCCGAGCCCGCGTTCGAGATCTTCCGCTTCGATACGGCGGTCGCCGGCGGCCGCCTCGTGCAGGTGATGCCGCGCTCCGACTTCACGTTCCCTCTCGACGACGTGCTGGCCGGCATGTCGCCGAACACGCGCGTCGTGTTCGTGACGAACCCGAACAACCCGACGGGCGTCGGCGTGCCGCTCGACGACATTCGTACGATCGCGCGCCGCGTCCCCGACGGCGCCGTCGTATTCGTCGACGAGGCCTACGCCGAGTTCGCGGGCGAGAGCTTCGTGCCCGAGCTCGACGCGTTCCCGAACGTCGTGGTCGGACGCACCTTCTCGAAGGCCTTCGGCCTCGCCGGCCTCCGCATCGGCTGCATGGTCGGCGCGCCGGACACGATGGATCCGATTCGGCGGGCGATTCCGGTCTACAGCGTGAACATTGCCGCCGTGGCGGCGGTGCAGGCGGCGCTCGCCGATCGCGATCATCTCGACGACTACCTGCGGCAGGTCGCCGAATCGAAGCGGATGCTCTATGCCGCCTGCGATCGCCTCGGCCTCACGTACTGGCCGAGCCGCGCGAACTTCGTCCTCGTCTGCGCCGGCGAGCGGACCGACGCGCTCGTGAACGGCGCGTTCGAGAAGGGCGTCTATCTTCGCGACCGGTCGACGGAGCCCGGCTGCAAAGGCTGCCTGCGGATCGCGACCGGCATCGTGGAGCACACCTCGCGCGCGATCGCGGTGATGGACGAGGTGCTGTGCGCCGCGCGGTGATCGAGCGGCGCACGAGCGAGACGCAGATCGCGCTCGGTCTCGCGCTCGACGGCAAGGGACGGTACCGCGTGCGCAGCGGCATCAGGTTCCTCGATCACATGCTGGAGCTCGTCGCGCGGCACGGCGCGTTCGATCTGCGCGTCGACGCGCGCGGCGACCTCGACGTCGATCAGCACCACACCGTGGAGGACCTCGGGATCGCGCTCGGCGAGGCGGTGTCGAAGGCGCTCGGCGCCCGCACGGGGATCAACCGCGCCGGCTACTTCGTGATGCCGATGGACGAGACGCTGGCCGTCGCCGCCGTGGATCTCGGCGGGCGTCCGCACGCGGTCGTGGATCTGCGCGCGCCGGCGGCGCGCGTCGGCGATCTGCAGACCGAGCTCGTCCACGATTTCTTCGAGGGCTTTGCGATCGGCGCGCGCGCCAATGTTCACGTGAAGGTGCTCTACGGCCGCTCGAGCCACCACAAGATCGAGGCGGTGTTCAAGGCGTTCGCGCGCGCGCTCCGCGTCGCGTGCGCGAGGGACAAGCGGCTCGCGAAGATGCTGCCGAGCACCAAAGGGCTGTTGTGATCGCGCTCATCGACTACAAAGCGGGCAATCTCACGTCGGTGAAGAAGGCGCTCGCCACCGTCGGCGCGGATCTGTACGTGCCGGCCGCGCCGGAGGATCTCGCCCACGCCGCCGGCATCGTCGTGCCGGGCGTCGGGCATTTCGGCGCGACGCGCGCGCTCGACGCGCCGTGGATCGATGCGATCCTCGCGCGCATCGGCGAGGGACGGCCGCTGCTCGGCATCTGCCTCGGCATGCAGTGGCTGTTCGAGGGCAGCGACGAGGCGCCCGATCTGCCGGGGCTCGGCCTGTTGTCCGGGCGGTGCTACCGTCTCGGCGCCAATGGCGGCCGCGGCGTCAAGGTCCCCCACGTCGGCTGGAACAGCCTCGCGATCGAGCGCGGCGAGACGGCGATCCTCGAGGGCGTGGACTCCGGAGCGCAGGTGTATTTCACGCACAGCTACGTCGCGCCGATCACCGGCGACTCGGCCGCGGTCACCGAGCACGGCGAAAACTTCGCGTCGGTCGTGCAGCGCGGCTACATCGCGGGCGTCCAGTTCCATCCGGAGAAGTCCGGAGAGGTCGGCCTCCGCATTCTCCGCAACTTCCTCGACCTCGCGGGATGAGCCGGGGTGGCGCATGCTCTCTAAGCGGATCATCGCCTGCCTCGACGTTCGCAACGGGCAGGTCGTCAAAGGCGTCAACTTCGAGGGGCTGCGCTCGGCGGGCGATCCGGCGGCGCTCGCGCGCCGCTACAACGTGTTCATTCCGCTCTCGGTCGGCGGCGGCATCCGCACCGAGGCCGACGCCGCGGCCGCCGTCGACGCCGGCGCGGACAAGGTGAGCGTGAACACGGCGGCGCTCGCCGATCCCGCGCTGATCACGCGCATCGCGGATCGCTACGGCAGCCAGGCGGTGATCGTCGCGATCGACGCGAAGCGCGAGACGGCGGACGGCCGGTTCGCCGTGTACGCGCGCAGCGGCCAGCGCGCCGCCGGCCGCGACGCCGTCGAGTGGGCGCGCGAGGCGGAGTCGCGCGGCGCGGGCGAGATCCTGCTCACCTCGATCGATCGCGACGGCACCAAAGCCGGCTTCGATTGCGAGCTGACGGCGGAGGTTTCATCGGCAGTGTCGATCCCGGTGATCGCCTCGGGCGGCGCCGGCGGGCTCGAAGATTTCGTCGACGTCTTCACGGCGGGGCGCGCCGACGCTGCGCTCGCCGCGTCGATCTTTCACTACGCCGAGACGAGCGTCCGCGCGCTGAAGGAGCACCTTCGCGGGCGCGGCATATCCGTGCGTTTCTTAAGGGAGTAGATTCGTGGCTCTTCGTGGCTTCGTGAGAGATCGTCACTTCTCGGAGGCTCCATGCATCGACTGATCACAGTCGCCATCGCCGTCACGGCGATCGTCCTCGCCGCGGCGTCGCCGATCGCGCAGCAGCGCGCGGCCGACGGCGTCGCGCTCAACGACGAGGGCCTGCCGCAGTACTCCACGTTCTCGCTCTGCGCGATCGATCCTGCGACCGGCCAATCGGGCGCGAGCGTCACCACGCGCGTGCCGTTCGTCGGCCGCGCCGTCCCGCACGTCCGCGCCGGCGTGGGCGCCGTCTGCACGCAGGCGTCGACGGTCGTCGAGTACGGCCCGCGCGGGCTCGACCTGCTCGCGAAGGGCGTCGAGCCGCAGGCGGTGCTGTCGCAGCTGCTCGCCGACGATCAGCAGCGCGAGTCGCGGCAGGTCGGCGTCATCGACATGAAAGGGCGGTCGGCGGCGCACACGGGGAAGCAGAACGGCAACTGGGCCGGCAGCCGTCAGGGGCCGACCTACACGGTGCAGGCGAGATGATCCTCGCCATGGAAGCCGGCTACGCGAAAGGCGGCGATCGCCGCTGGGGCAACCTGCAGTCGGCGGCGATCAAGATCGCGGATCCGAACGACCCGGGGCGCGGCAACGATCACATCGCGCTCGCGATCGAGGTCGGCGAACATCCCGAGCCGGTCGCCGAGATGAAACGGATCTACTACACGACCGGACGGCATCTCGGCTATCGCAGCTTCTCGAGAATCGAGGGCAACGACGTCGTCGAGCTGAAGCGCATGCTGCACGGCGTCGGCTACTGGCGTCCGTCGCTCGCGGCGTTTCCCGAGGCGCCGCCGTCGATCAACACGCCGCAGATGCAGGAGCTGCGGCGCACGAACCCGGCGGAGTACGACAAGCGCGCCGCCGATTCGCGCAAGGCGAGCGCCGACTACACGCGCGAGTTCGCAACCTTCGACGACGAGACGATCGCGGCCGTCGACAAATTCCGCAAAGACCGCAATCTCGATTACCAGGGCGACGCGCCGGGCCTCGTCGACGCCCGATTGATCGACGCGCTGCGGTCGGCATCCTTCGAGAAACGGAAGTCCTCGAAACGCTGAATGCTGATCCCGTCGATCGATCTCAAGGGCGGCGCCGTCGTGCAGCTCGTGCAGGGCGAGCGGCTCGCCATTCGTGACGACGATGTGTTCCGGTGGGTGCGGCGATTCGGGCGCTTTCCGAAGGTGCAGGTGATCGATCTCGACGCGGCGATGGGCGCAGGCGACAACCTCGCGCTCGTACGGCAAATCGCCGGCGCGCTCCGCTGCCGCGTCGGCGGCGGCATCCGCACCGTCGAGCGCGCGCAGGAGGTGCTCGCGGCCGGCGCGGAGCAGATCATCGCCGGCTCTGCGCTCTTCAGGGACGGCGCGCCGGACCTCGCGTTCGCGCGCGCGCTGGCGGACGGCGTCGGCCGCGCCCGCGTCATCGCCGCCGTCGACAGCAAAGGCGGCCGCGTCGTCATCAACGGCTGGAAGACCGCGCTGCCGTTGACGGCCGTCGACGCCGTCCGCGCGCTCGAGCCGTACTGCGACGAGTTTCTCTACACCCACGTCGATACCGAAGGGTTGATGCGCGGCACCGACGTCGAGGCGATTCGCGCCGTCCGCGACGCTACGACGCGCCGGGTCACTGCCGCCGGCGGGATCACGACGCAGCAGGAGATCGACGCGCTCGACGCGATGGGCGTCGACGCCGTCGTCGGCATGGCGATTTACACCGGCGCGCTCGATCCGGACGCTCCGCCTGAACGTTTGCCGCAGTAAGTTCGTCAACCCCGGCGGCACGGTACGCGTGAACAGCTTTTCAGGACGGGTCACTATCACGGGGACCGATGCATCGGACGTGATCATCGAAGCGGTGCGGCGCGCGCCGCGCACCCGCCTGGATCGCATCAAGCTCGACATCCATACCGAAAGCTCGGGCCGCGTCGTCGTCATCGAAGCGAACCGGCGCCTGCATTCCTTCTGGGAATTCACCGGCAACAACGTTGTCGAGACCGATCTCGACGTAAAGGTCCCGCGGCGCACGAACCTCGACGTGTCGGTGTTCAGCGCGCCGGTCACGATCGAGAGCGTCGAAGGAAGCCAGAAGCTGAACAGCTTTTCCGCGCGCATGACGCTGAGCGACGTATCCGGCCCGGTGCGCGCTCACAGCTTCAGCGGGCCGATTCTGATTCGCGCGAGAAACCTCGACGGCGATCACTCGATCGACGTACAGACCTTCAGCGGCAGCATCGAGCTGCACGTGCCCGAGTCGGCTCGCGGCACGGTGCGGTTCAACTCCTTCAGCGGCCGGCTCGAGTCCGAAATGCCGCTCACGCTCGGCGCCGGCGGCACCCGACGCTCGCTCAGAGCTGAGCTCGGCGGCGGCGGCGGGCCGGTGCTCAACTTCAAAACCTTCAGCGGCAGCGTCCGGATCGACCGGTAAGTGCTGATACAATAGGTAGTTGCCCCGTTAGAGGGCCTCGACCTGTTGTGAGCACAGCTGTTCAGGCTGATTCTGACGTTCGCCGCCGGATGCGACCGGCGACAGCCGCGCGCATTGCGACGGACGGGAAATTTCTGCGCGTGCGTCCCGGTGCGCAGGCAGGGCCGGGCGGCCGGCGGACGGACGCGCTCGACGGCGAGCGCTTTCTCGTCAAAGGTGTCACATACGGCACCTTCGCGCCCGACGCCGACGGGTATCAGTTCCCGCCAATCGAACAGATCGTCGCCGACTTCCGCCAGATGGCGGACTTCGGCATCAACACCGTGCGCACCTACACGCCGCCGCGGCGCGACCTGCTCGACGCGGCCGCGCGCGAAGGGCTGCGCGTCATGGTCGGGCTGCCGTGGTCGCAGCACGTCGCCTTCCTCGACGATCGTTCGCTGAAGCGCGCCATCCGCCGCGAGATCACGGCCAAAGTCGCCGAGCTCGGCGATCACCCCGCGGTGCTCACCTTCGCGCTCGGCAACGAGATTCCGCCGGGCGTCGTACGCTGGCACGGGCGGATGCGCGTCGAGCGGTTCCTGCGCGGCCTCTACGACGAGGCGAAATCGACGTCGCCCGACAGCCTCTTCACGTACGTCAATTTTCCGCCGACCGAATTCCTCGACCTCTCGTTCTTCGACATCTGCGCGTTCAACGTGTACCTGCACCGCGAGCCCGAGCTGCGCGCGTACCTCGCGCGGCTGCAGCACATCGCGGGGCAGAAGCCGCTGCTGCTGGCCGAGGCGGGCGCCGACAGCATCCGCGAAGGGGACGACGGGCAGGCGCAGATCACCGCGATGCACGTCCGCGCGGCGTTCGAGGAAGGGGCGTGCGGCGCGATCGCGTTCGCGTGGACCGACGAGTGGTGGCGCGGGGGCCACGCGGTGGAGGACTGGAAGTTCGGCCTCGTCGATCGCGACCGGCGGCCGAAGCCGGCGGCGCTCGCGGTCGCGGCGGCGTTCGACAACGCGCCGTTCTCCGCCGAGCGGCAGCGATCGTGGCCGAAGGTCTCCGTGATCGTCTGCGCGTACAACGCCGCCGACACGCTCGAGGACAACCTGCGATCGCTCGAGCGGCTGAACTACCCGAACTACGAGATTGTCCTGGTGAACGACGGCTCGAAGGATCGCACGAGCGAGATCGCGCGCGGCTTCTCGAGGGTGCGCGTCGTCGACACGCCGAACCAGGGGCTGAGCGCGGCGCGCAACGTCGGCCTCGCCGAGGCGACCGGCGAGATCGTCGCCTACACCGACGCCGACACGCGCGTCGATCGCGACT
>QHWK01000827.1 GCA_003223775.1 Acidobacteriota bacterium | reverse complement strand
CGGCGGCGGCGAGCGCCTGGCAGTGCGCGTCCGCGCCGGCGATGCCGCCGAGGTTCGCGCCGTCGCCCTTGCCGGCGCTCGTCACGAAGAAGGACATCGGCTGCGGCGGCTGCTGCTGCGGCGGCTGCGCGAGCAGCATCGCCGACGGAATCGCTGCCACCGACGCCACGATCAGCATTCGCACAGGCTGCATACCGACACCTCCCTGCAAGACGCCGCCCCAGGCGCCCAAGGATATACACCGTTTGCGGCGGCGGCGCCACGCAAAACCACCGGAATCAGTCGGCAGTCGGCAGTCGAATCAGTGGTGAATCAGCTTGCCGGCCATGCCTCGCGCGCCTACCTTATGTGTCCGACGGGAGACGAAACATGAGACATCTGATCGGCCTGGCGGCACTGGTGGCGCTCGCGGCGGCGTGCAGCAGCTCCACGTCGCCGAGCTCGGGACAGAACTCCACGACGATGGGCTTCTTCGTCACGAGCGCGACGAGCGTGACGGGCAATCTCGGCGGCCTCGCCGGCGCCGATGCGCTCTGCCAGAGCCTCGCAACGGCGGTCGGCTTCGGATCGAAGACGTGGCGGGCCTATCTGAGCGTCGAGCGCGACGCCTCGAACGGCAACCGGCCCACCGACGCGCGCTCGCGCATCGGCAGCGGACCGTGGGTGAACGTGAACGGCGTGACGGTGGCCGCGAACCTCACCGATCTGCACGCGCGGAAGGGCGACGCCGCGGTCTTCCTCGACGAGCGCGGCCAGCGTATTCCAGGGCAGTGGACCGGATCGCCGCCGCCGGTGCAGCACGACATCCTCACCGGGTCGAACGCCGACGGCACGCTGATGGCCGGCTTCACGTGCAGCGACTGGACGACCGATTCCACCGCGGTCGCCGCGCAGGTGGGCCACTCCGACGGCCTCGGGCCGAACGGCGACACCTCCGGGGCGCTGTCGTCGTGGAACTCGGCGCACGCCAACCTGAACTGCTCGAACACCGCCCCTCGGGGAGGCTCCGGGCGGATCTACTGCTTCGCGCGTAATTAAGAATTAGGAATTTGGAATTTGGAATTCGTCGTCACGCTGTCACGAATTCTTACTTCCAAATTCTGAATTCTTAATTCCTGCGCCGACGTCCTCAGGAGACCGAGACGGCGGCGTCGAGCACATCTCGAATCTTCTTGCCGAGCGCGGAGGGCGTGAACGGCTTCTGCAGGAAGGCCGTGCCGGCGTCGAGCATCCCCTGCTGCACGATCGCGTGGTCGGCGTAGCCCGACATGAAGAGCGTCCGCGACTCGGGATGGTGCTCGAGGATCTTCGCCACCGCCGCCTTGCCGCTCATGTTCGGCAGCACGACGTCGGTGAGCACCAGATCGATCGGCGCGCTGTGCGCCGCCGCGTACGCGATCGCGCGGCCCGGATCGGCGAACGCGTGCACCGAGTAGCCGTGGCGGCTGAGCACCTTGTAGACGTACTCGCGCACGAGCATCTCGTCCTCGATCAGCATCACCGTCTCGGCGCCGCCGCGCGTCCGCGCCTCCGGCGCCGCCGGCTGATCGGTCTCGACGCGCTCGTCGGTCTTCGGCAGGAACACGGTGAACGTCGTGCCGCGGCCCGGCTCGCTCTCCACCCAGATCGACCCGCCGCTCTGCTTCACGATCCCGTACACGGTCGCGAGCCCGAGGCCGGTGCCCTGGCCCTGCGGCTTGGTCGTGAAGAACGGCTCGAAGATCCGCTTCTGCGTCGCCGCGTCCATGCCGTGCCCGGTGTCCGCGACGGTGAGCTTGACGTGCGGGCCCGGCCGCACCGACGGATGGCGCTGCGCGAACAGCTCGTCGAGCACGACGTCCGAGGTCTCGATCGTCAGCCGCCCGCCGTCGCGCATCGCGTCGTGCGCGTTGACCGCCAGGTTCACGATCACCTGCTGCAGCTGCCCGGGATCGGCCTTCACGAAGCTGCGATCGCCGACAACCGTCGCCAGATCGATCGACTCGCCGATCAGCCGGCGCAGCATCGGCGTCAGCTCGCCGACGACGTCGCCGAGCCGCAGCACGCGGACGGCGAAGATCTGCTTGCGGCTGAACGCCAGGAGCTGGCGCGTGAGCGTCGCGGCGCGCTCGGCGGCATGACGAATCTCCTCGACGTCGCCGAGCCGCGGATCGGTCTCCGGCAGGCTCTCGGCGATGAAGCCGGCGAAGCCGAGGATCGCCGTCAGCAGGTTGTTGAAGTCGTGCGCGACGCCGCCGGCGAGCTGGCCGATCGCTTCCATCTTCTGGGACTGCCGCAGCTGCTCCTCGAGCGATCGCCGCTCGGTGACGTCGGACATGATGCCGGCGCCGCGCATCGGCGCGCCGTTCGCGTCGTACGAGAAGCGGCCGATCGCGATCCTCGTCGTCGACGCGGTCGAGCAGCGCCTCGAACGTGTTGCCGAACGCGCCCGGCGGCACGCCGTGCATCTTCTGGCACGTGTCGGACCAGTACGCGACGCCGGTCCGCAGGTTCGCCTCCCACACGCCGATCTGCGACGCCTCGAGCGCGAAGCGCATGCGCTCCTCGGCGTCGATCACCGCGCGCTCGGCCTTCAGCCGCTCGGTGATGTCCTCGGCCACGCCGACGTACTCGACGACGATGCCGTCGGCGCGCGCGATC
>QHWK01000826.1 GCA_003223775.1 Acidobacteriota bacterium | reverse complement strand
CGAAGCAGAGCGTGCTGAACACGGCGAAGGCGAGTCCGGCCGCGACGATGCGCGACGAGGGATCGATCACGACGTCGACACCGAGGGGAAGCGCGCTGCCGAACCACGCCGCCAGCGCACGCGTGGTCCACGCGCCGACGACCACGCCGAGCGCGGCGCCGACGACCGAGAGCGCGAATCCTTCGACGATCAGCTGCCGCACGATGCGCGCACGTCCGCTGCCGAGCGCCTGGCGGATCGCGATCTCGCGGCGCCGCGCCGTTCCCCGCGCGACGAGCAGGTTCGCGAGGTTGAGGCAGGCGACGAGCAGGACGAGCAGCGCCATCAGCATCAGCAGCGCGGAGATCGTGGAGATCGACGAATCGTTTTCCGGCCGCGACCCGACGCCCATCCGCGACAGGTGGCCGATCGACAGCTCCTGATCGCGATCGCTCGCCGGAAAGTCGCGCGCGAGCTGCGCGGCAACCGCGTTCAAGGCAGCCGCGGCGGCGGCGGTCGTCACGCCCGGCTTGAGCGCGCCCGCGAGGTTGAGCGCGTAGTTCAGGCGATCGCTCAAACCACTCGCGCGCGCCTTGAACATCTCGTTCGTCACGTCGTCGTAGCTGCCGAGCGGAAACCACCACTGCGGCGACACCAGCGTCATCGTCCCGCTGAATCCGCGCGGCGCGACGCCGACCACGGTGAAGAGCGATCCGTTCACGCGAAACGTGCTGCCGACGAAATCGCGCGCGAGACCGTGCCGCTGCCAGACGGCGTACGACGCGATCGCCACCTGCGCGTGCGAGCCGGGACGCTCCTCGTCCGGCGTGAACGTGCGGCCGGCGGCCAGCGGCACTCCGAGCGTGCTGAAGTAGTTCGACGACACCATCGACGCGAACATCTGCTCGACGTCGCCGCCCTCATGGATCCCGACGGTAGTGAACGAGTGCGCGAGCAGATCGTCGAACATGCCGCGCGTGCGATCGCGCAGGTCGACATAGGTGAGATACGAGAAGTCCCTGTAGCTGTCAGGCTTCACGCGGTCGCGGCTGAAGAGGGCGACGACGCGATCGATACGCCCTGGACGCGGCTGCAGCACCAGCGTGTTGACCACCGAGAACACGCCGGCGCTATGGAGCCGGCGTCCTGACCACGAGCGGCCGCGCCGCGGCGTCCGGGTCCACCCCGGACAACCTGGTCACCCGCCGGCCCTTCCGGTTCATCGTCGTCACCTCGACGTCGACGCGCGCCGCATCGGCGGTCGCCACGTGGACCGGCATCACGTTCTGCGAGCAGTAGCCGCCACCGCTGTCCACCAGCCCCGACGAGATCAGCCGCCGCGTGCCCGCGGCGTACACGCGCACTTCCGCCCCCGGTCTCGTGTGGCGGGCGCGATCGTCCACGACGTCGATCGCGAGCGACTGCCGCGCGGCGGCCGCGTCGAGCAGATTGCGGAGCAGATAATGGCCGCCCTTCGCGTCGTTGTTGGCGAGCGCGAGATCGAGGGCGCCATCCCCGTCGAAATCGACCCACTGCACGCCGTGGCTCGCGTCGTGTTCTCTGACGATCTGCGGCAGCGCGTCGTGAAAACCGCCCGGCGTGTTCAGGAACAGATGATCGGGATAGTGCGTGTCGGTCGCGAGGAAGCCGGCGACGTAGAGATCCGGCCGCCCGTCGTTGTCCACATCGCCCCACGACGGCGTCGTCGCGTGCTGCTCGAAGAACAGGCCGACCGACGTCGTCACGTCGACGAAGCGGCGGCCGCGATCGCTCCGGTACAACGCGCTCGGGCCGTAGTTGGCGACGAACAGATCGAAGAAGCCGTCGCGGTCGAAATCGGCGACCGCCGCGCCCACGCCGCCGAACTCCTGCGAGCGGCGCGGCGCCTCGACGCCCCACTCGCGCGCGACGTCCACGAAGCGGCCGCCGTCGTTGCGGAACAACCCGTTCATGTCCCCGTTCTGGTTCGCCACGAAGAGATCCAGATCGCCGTCGCCGTCGACGTCGAACCAGACGGCGCCAACCGTTTTACGCGGATCGCCGACGCCTGATTCGACCGTCACATCGGTGAACCGCGCGCCGTCGTTGCGAAAAAGGCGATTCGGCTTGTCGCGGAACGCGACGAAGAGATCGAGGTCGCCGTCGGTGTCGTAGTCGATCCACGAGACCTGCCGCGTGACGCCCGTCAGGTTGACGCCCATCGCGGCGGCGACGTCGGTGAAGTGGCGGCCCTTGCCGTCGTTGCGGTACAGCTTGTTCGGCGTGCCGTCGATGAAGCCGACGTAGAGATCGACGTTGCCGTCAGCGTCGAAGTCGCCCCACGCCGCGGCGCGCGTCTCAACAGCGTCCGCGAGGCCGACTGCCGCCGCCACGTCCTCGAACCGTCCGCGATCCTGCCGGTAGAGCCGGTTGGGTCGGCCGCGGAATCCGACGAACTCGTCGAGGTCCCCGTCGTTGTCGAAGTCGGCCCACGCGTTGGGTTGCGCGCCGCTCGCCGAAAACAGATCCGGCTGCACGAGCTCGAACCGCGGCATTGGATCGACGTGCGCCGGCGCTGCAGAAGTGATGACCAGCACGACGAGCGGCGACCCGAAAAGGGTCGCCCTCCACCGATCCGTCACATCTGCACTTTGAACGGAACGGATGCGGCAACCGTGTCCCACATGATCGTGAGGCTGCCGCCGGCGTCGCTCACGTCGGTGAACTCCCATGTCAGCTGATCGACGGCGAAGGGCAGCGTGGCGACCTTCATCGGCGCGCGCACGACGTCTTTGTCCGGCGTGTAGCCGTACGCGCCGAAAACCTCGCCCGTCGTCGCGGCGTCGTTCTGCGGATTGAACGTCGTCGCCGCCTTCCAGTTCGACACGATGAGCGTCCAGTTGTTCGGCTTCAGATCGATGAACATCGTGTAGGTACCGGGCGCGATCGTCTTCCCGTTGATCGCGAGCGGCACTTCGGTCTTGAGCTGTGTCGACACGTTCGCGCCGGCGCGCCACACCGGGGCATCGGGGTTCACCGTCTTGCCGTAGCTCTCGCCCGCGCCCGCAAACAGCTTGCGGCCGCGTTTGATCGGACGGCCGTAGGTGATCTCGATCCACTTGCCGCCTTTGTAGACCGGCTCGGCGCCGCTCGTGTCGTACTTGCCGCCGACCTGGGTCGCCGACGAGCCCGCCGGGCTGGCGGGACGCCCGCCCTGCGCGAGCAGCGCGGCGCCGAGCACGAGCACGAGCACCGCGGCCGTCGTTCCAATCACTCTGGATGTCATGCCTGGCGTCTGCCGCCTCTACGACCTGGGCGACGCCGACGGCCTGTTCGGGTTCTACGCGTCGCGCGCGGGCGCGCCGCTGTTCGGCAAGATGGTTTCCGGTAGCGCAGGCCTTCAGGCCTGCCAACGGCCGCGGGGCAGCCCTGAAGGGCTGCGCTACCGTAACGGCGGAAGTTCCTTGTACATGATGGTGGCAGGCTCGAGCTCGGGCGTGAGCGAGCCGCGGGCGTATCTCGGGATGACGCCGACGACCGTGTAGCCGAGCGACCGATACAGGATCTCCGCCGCGCTGCCGGTCCACGTGTCGAGCGTCAGGAGCGTGCGTCCCTCCGCCTGCGCGGCCCGCTCGATCGCGATCATCAGCGCGCGCGCGATGCCGCGCCGGCGCGCGGACGGGTGCACGAGCAGCTTCAGCACCTCCGCGCGGTGCCGCTGGTTCGGCGGCACGGCGAGATCGATCTGCACGGTGCCGACGATGCGGCCGTCCACGCGCGCGACGAGCACGCGCCGCGTGCGCGCGCGGACGCCTGGCAGCACGGTGTCGGCCCAGAAGGCGCGCGCCTCGCCGATTGAGAACGGCACGACGAAGCTGACGCCGGCGCCGGTGTGGACGACCGCATGCAGCACGTCGGCGAGCATCTCGAGCTCGCGATCGAGCGCCGCATCGTCTCCGGATTCCGGCTGCCACTCGTCAATCTGCACGACCGCATTCATGGCGGGCCTCACGGATGGACGATCGCGACGAGATACCGCGCGCCGCGCTTGCCGACGCCGTGGAAGCGCGACGCGCCGGCGAGCACGTAGCGGAGGCAGTCGCCGGCGCGCAGCCGGAAGCGCGAACCCTCCACTTCGATGTCGAGCGCGCCGTCGATCATCCACAGATGATGCTCGAGCCCGATGACGGGCGACTTGTCGAACGACACCGACGCGCCGGCCGGCATGTGGACGTCAACGAGCTCGCCGCGCAGCCCGGGCCCGGGCGCTGAAATCGCGCGGCGGCGATACCCGCTCTCGGGATCGCGCCACTCGGGCTGCTCGGCGGCGCGCACGAGGCTCGGCGGCTTCGTCTCGGCTTCCGCCATGAGGCGCGAGAGCGTCCAGCCGTACAGCGCGCAC
>QHWK01000029.1 GCA_003223775.1 Acidobacteriota bacterium | reverse complement strand
AAGACGAGACGCACGCGTCTGGGAACATATCAATCGCCGACTGTGCGCTGCGCCGGATCGAACGACGCGAGGTCGCGTCGCTCGTCGAGATGTTCCAGGCGCCGCTCGGATCGCGTCCGCGCATCGCCGCGCTCTGGGGTCCCGACGGCGCCGGCAAGCGTGTCGTCGCCGGACAACTGGCGCGCGCGGCCCGCGCGGCCGGCTTCGTGCCGGTGGCGGCATCGCTCCTCGACTCGCCGCTCGCGACGCTGTGGCTCGATCGCAGCCTCTTCGTGATCGCACACGCGGAGCAAGCCGATCTCTGGCGAGGCCTTCTTGCGACCGTCGTCCGGACGGTGCGGCCGCACGTGGTGCTGATCGTCGGACGTCAAGACATCCGCCACGTGGACGGTGTTGTGCTGCGCGGGCTGGACGTCGCCGCGCTCGCGGCCGCCGTCGTGCCGGCGGCGTCCGAGCGGCACGATCTGCGAAGGGTGAGAGCCGCCGCCGAGCGCGCGCGCGGGCTGCCGGGCCGATTCGCGCGGTTGCTGTGGCCCGACGTCATCGGCGATCTCGGTCGAGCGGCATCCGATCGTCGTGTGCCGCGCGCGGCCGAGCGGCCGGCCGTGTATGGCCAGGACCCGGAGCCGGCCCTCGTCGCTGCGGCAGCGGCGCCGGCATGCGCCTGGCCGGCGCCTGGCGAGCTCGCGGCCCTTCGCCGGCGGATCGACACGGCGACGACGGCGATCGCGGCCGGCCGGCATGCGCCCGGAACGCGCGATCTCCGAAACGCGATCGGCGGGCTCGCGCGCCGAGGCGCATGGCTCGACGCCGGCAACGGCGCGCTGGCGCTCGCCGCCGCGCTCCTGCACCGGGGGCGGATTCGCGACGCGCAAACCGCGATGGATCAGGGGCGCGAGTATGCGACGCGCGCGGGCAGCGACGGCCTGCTCATCGATCTCGCGACCCTCGGCGGCGACGCGTGGATCGATCTGACGCGGCTCGACGAGGCGGACGCGGTTGCGGCGACGGCCGTGACGGCGGCGCGCGCCGCCGGGGATCGATTGCGGGCGGGCGCCGCGTCGCTGGTGCTGGCGCGTGCGGCGTTCTGGCGGGGACGCTTCGGCGACGCCGATGCGGCGCTCGAGGCCGTCGGCGACGGTCAGCCCCAGGCGATCCGCGTGCGGCGCGCAACGCTGGGCGCACGGATCGCCGTCGGCGCCGGCGACCTCGCGCGTGCGCTCGCGCTCGTCGCAGACGCCACCCGCATCGCACAAGAGATCGGCGGCGTGGCGCCTGTCGCATCCGCGCACTACGGCAGCGCGTTTGTCCGGGCGGCGGTCGGCGACTGGGATGCGGCTGAGCGCGATATCGGCGTTGCAATCGAGAGCGCGCGAGCCGCACACGATCCGCTGCGCGCCATTCGCGCGCGGCTCCTCGAGTGCGAGGTCGCGCGGCGCCGGCGTGGTCCGGCGGCGCGCGCGTCGCTCGAGCGCCTCCGGCGGGCGATGGCCGCGGCGCCGCCGCTCGTCAGACGAAGGTGGGAGCTGTCGATGGCTGCGGCCGCGGCGCCGGCCGATGCCGGCGACATCGTGACGAAGGAGGTCGCGTCGACGGGGCTGGGCGCCTTGTCGCTCTACGTCGCGCCGGCCGCCGATAGCCCCTCGACGGCGCGCACCTCCGACCGGTTCGTCGATCAGCTGATCGCGATCCTCCACGTCTGCCAGACCGCCGAAGAGGACGGCGCGCTGCTGACGGAAGTCTGCGCGCGCGTGCGCCAGCATCTTCACGCGGCGGCCGTCGCGATCGTCGCGTCGCGCGACGATCGAACACGCCTGCTCGCGTCGGACGGCGCGCGCCTCGACGTCGAGATCGCCCGGCGCGCGGCGACCGCCGGCGTCGTTGTCGCACCGCATCGTCACGACGACCGGATCGAAGCGGCGGCGCCGGTCGTCTACGGCGGGGCGGCGATCGGCGCGCTGTGCGCGCGGTGGACCCTCGGATCGATGTACGACACGTCGATGGCCCCGTCGATCCTCGCGACGGCGGCGGCGGCGGCGGCGCCGATCGTTGCCGCGGCCATCGCGAAGGCGGACCACGAGGCGCCGGCGGTCGAGGCGGAGCTCGTCGGCGCGACGCCGGCGATGGTGGAGCTGCGGCGCAGCGTCGAGCGCGCGGCAGCGGCGCCGTTCGCGGTGATGATCGACGGCGAGAGCGGCAGCGGGAAGGAGCTCGTGGCGCGCGCGATTCATCGCGGCAGCCTGCGCCGCCACAAGGCCTTCTGCACGCTGAACTGCGCGGCGCTGCCCGACGATCTCGTCGAGTCCGAGCTCTTCGGCCACGCGCGCGGATCGTTCACCGGCGCGGTCGCCGATCGTGCGGGCGTGTTCGAGGAGGCGCACGGCGGCACGCTGTTCCTCGACGAAGTGGGCGAGCTGTCGCCGCGCGCGCAGGCGAAGGTGCTCCGCGTGATTCAGGAAGGGGAGCTGCGGCGCGTCGGCGACACGACGCCGCGGCGCGTCGACGTCCGCATCGTCGCGGCGACCAATCGCGATCTGCGGCGCGAGGTGGACGCGGGACGCTTTCGTCTCGACCTGCTCTACCGCCTCGACGTGCTGCACGTCACGGTGCCGCCGCTGCGCGAGCGGCGCGAAGACGTTGCCGTCCTCGCCGAGCGGTTC
The DNA here is from genome assembly GCA_003223775.1 of Acidobacteriota bacterium. Lineage (GTDB taxonomy): Bacteria > Acidobacteriota > Vicinamibacteria > Vicinamibacterales > CAVVIG01 > QHWK01. The sequence continues at coordinate 5,438 of QHWK01000029.1, read as the reverse complement.
TGGCGCGACGCGGCCGCGCGCGTCGGCAGCCGCGCGACGCTCGCGGCGACGACGATTGGCGCGCTCGCGCGCTACGACTGGCCGGGCAACGTGCGCGAGCTGCAGAACGTGCTCGCGTCGCTCGCCGTGCGCAGCCCCAGGCGGGGCGTCGTGCCGCTGTCGGCGCTGCCGCAGGCGTTCACCGCGGCGGAGGCGACTGCTGCCTGGCGGCTCGACGATGCGCGCCGCACGTTCGAAGAGCGCTTCGTTCGCGCGGCGCTGATCCGCACGGGCGGGCATCGCGGGCGCGCCGCCACGGAGCTCGGCGTCACGCGGCAGGGGCTCACGAAGCTGATGTCACGGCTGGGCATCGCGCCGTGATCTGCAATCACGAGCGCGTTGCAAAGTTTACCTGTAGCGCAGCCCTTCAGGGCTGCCCGGCGGCCGTTGGCAGGCTGCAGGCCTGCGCGACCGGAGGCCGCCGGCAATTCTGTGGGTTTTCCACGACGCGCGTCAGCGCGTCATTTCGAAGCGGACCGTTACCGTCAGCGCGACCGGCACCGCCACGCCGTTGAGGAGCGTCGGCGTGAACGTCCACGCGCGCACGGCATCGACCGCCGCTTGATCCAGCAGCGGAATGGATCGCAGCACGCGGACCGAGGTGACGGCGCCGTTCACGTCGATCACCGCCTCGAGAATGACGGTACCTTCGATATGCGCGGCTTGAGCGACGCGCGGATAGACCGGATCGACATGCCGCATTTTGCGCGGCGCCTGCATGTCGGAGCGCAGGTGAATCGGCGTCTGCGGCGCGGGCGGCGGCGCCGCCGCCGGAATCGGATCGGCGCGGCCGAAGATCTCCGACGAACCGACCCCGCGCTCGACGCCGATCGCATCGGTCGTCGTGCAGTCGGTGCACGTGGGCGCCGCTTCATGCGCGACGCCCGCCGGCGCTTCAATCGGCGCGACAGACGGCCCGATGGGATCGACCGACGCGGGCCCGCGCGCGGCGTGCTGCGGCGGTGGAAGCGGAATGTCGATGACGCGAACCGGGATCACGCCGACAAGCGTCATCGGCTCGTGAGGCACGGCCGGCAGCGGCCCGACGGCGACCAACTGCGCCATCAACGCGCCAGCGACGACAATCGCGTGAACGACGATGGAGACGATCGTGGACGAGCGCCGCATCGCATCCTCCTCGGCGAGCGCAGTGTCGTACGCCGGCTCTCTCAATTGGACACGCGCCGCGCCGCAAGGTTCCGCGCGCTAGCGTTGCATGCGTGATTGCCGCTGTGCAGCGGCGATGAGCGCGGCGTTGCCGGGATCTTTCTCCAGCCCGCGCGCGATCGTCGCCTGCGCGGCATCGCGATCGCCTGCGCGGATCTGCGCGTCGGCGAGCGCGGCCAAAAGGCGCATGTCGGCCGGGCTCGCGGCCGCGGCGCGCGACAGCCACTCGACGGCGGTCTGCGGATCGTTGAGGCGGATCGAGAGCGCGGCGATCTGGATCGCCCGCGGCGCGCGATCCGCGTCCGACGATGTCAGCGCGCCGTACTGGATGAGCGCGGTGCGCGCGGCGCCGGGATGTCCGAGCTTTTCCGCCGTCGAGGCATAGAGCAGCAGCGCTGCCGGATCGATCGGAAAGCGCGTCGTCGCGGCCTCGAGCGCGCGCTCGGCGCCGGCGGCGTCGCCGTTCTGGACGAGCGCGCGCGCGTACAACGTGAGGGCACGGCTCGTCGCGGCCGGGCTCGCGGCGACGCGCTCGAGCGCCTCGCGCGCCTTGCTCAGGAAGGCGCGATCGTCGCGCGGGCGGTCGAGCCACACTTCGCCGAGCGCACGGAAGATCTCCGGATCGTTCGGGCTGCGCTCGAGCGCGCTCCCGAGCGTGAGGATCGCCAGATCCCAGCGGCCCGCGCGCGCGTGTGCCATGCCGACGGCGACCTGCCGCGCGACGCGATCGCGGTCGAGCCCCGCGAGAATCTGGAGCTGCGCGAGCTCCTCGGTCCGGCGATCGAGCGCGCGATAGAGATCGGCGAGCTCTTCGCGCGCCGCGAGCATGCCCGGCTCGATGGCGACCGCTTTCTCGAACGCGTGGACGGCGTCGGGCGCACGCCGCGTCTCGCGCAGGCACATCCCGAGCAGGTAGTGCGCGTCGGCCATCCGATCGTCCAGGCGAAGCGCATCGCCGAGCGCGTCGACGGCCGCATCGATGTCATGCTGGCGGTAGCGCGTGAGCCCAAGGCGGTAGGTGACGCGCGCGGAGCGATCGTCGAGATGGAGGTACGACTCGTAGGCTTCCGCCGCTCGAGCGTATCGCTGGAGCTGGTAGAGCGCGTCGCCGAGCGCCTCGAGCGGACGCGTCGCCGTGGGATCGAGCGCAGCGGCCTTGCGGAAATCGCGGGCGGCGGCTTCGAGATCGCCCCGATCGCCGCGGCGCTGGTACGTCTGGCCGCGGCGCAAGTGCGCGAGCATCGAATCGGGCCTGAGCGCGATCGCGCCGCTGTAGGCCTCGATGGCGGCGAAGGTCTGGTCGTCGCGCAGCGCGGCGTCGCCGCGCGTCAAGAACGCCGCGTAGTCGCGCTGCCGCGCGACGGCCTGGTAGGCCGTGGCCACGGCAGCGCCGGCCAGCGCGAGCAGCGCCACGAGCACGATCGCCCGCTTCACGGGGCCCATCCTATCAGCCGAGCTCTCCGTCGCGGATTTGCGCCGTTTTTCGCTGCCAGCGGGCCCCGGCCGGAACTCTCCAGCCGAGGCGGGGTCTAACTTGCTATAGTGGAAGTCTCAGTGAAACAGGCGCGGGTCGTTAGTTGGTCCGACGTCGGCGGCCGTGAGGCGGCGTTAGTGCAGCGGTGTGCAGCCGGCGAACAGCTGGCGTGCACCGAGCTCGTCGGCGATCACCAGCGCATGGTCATCCAGCTGGCGATGAATCTGCTCGGCGACCGCGACGAGGCGCTCGACCTGTCGCAGGAAGTCTTCCTGCGCGTCTTCCGCACCATCCACCGATTCCGCGGCCAATCGAGCCTGCGCACCTGGATCTACCGCATCGCCGTGAACCAGGCGCGCAACCGCCACCGGTTCTGGCGGCGGCGCCACCGCGCCGACCAGGTGTCACTCGATCAGCACGTCGCAGCGCACGGCGATTTCCGGTCGGGCGGCGAATCGACGCCGGATCGCCTGCTCGCGCAGAAGGAGCTCGCCGAGCGGCTGCAGCAGGCGCTCGATCATCTGCCGTTCGACCAGCGCACGGCCATCGTGCTGCGCGAGATCGACGGCCTGAGCTACGAGGAGATCGCCTTCTCGCTCGGCGTGGCTGTCGGCACGGTGAAGTCGCGGCTCACGCGCGCGCGCCAGGCGCTGCGCCTCGAGCTGCGCGAAGCGAGGACCGCATGAAGCCGCTCACCTGCGCGTCGACGCGGCGGCGGCTCCAGGCCTTCCACGATCGCGAGCTGGGCGTCGCCGATCAAATCGCGGTGAACGCGCACCTCGAGTGGTGCGACGGCTGCGCCGAGGCGCTCGAGGATTTCCGCGCGGTCGGCGCCGCGCTGCATTCGCTCGCGCCGCGCCGCGCGCTCCTCACGCAGGACGAAGCCGCCGTCTTCACGTCCACCGTCGTCAGCCGCATGCAGGCCGAGGACGATGCGTCGTTCTTCACGACGCTGCGGCTGATGTTCGAGGACATGCACCTCGTGTACGCCGGCCTCGGCGCGGCGACGGCGACCGCCGTGTGCCTCGTCATCATGCTCGGCATGATGCGCTTCGCCACGACCGATCGGCCCGACTCGCTCGCCGCCGTCATGGAAGTGCTGGCGACGCCGCTCGAATGCGAATCGGGCAACGACATCACCGATGCCTCGGGCTGCCGCGCGCGGTGGAACGAGCGCTTCGCGCGCGCGAACGAATGGGACGAGCAGGAAGCGGTGTTCGCGCTGGAGGCCGTTGTCACGCGGCAGGGGCGCCTCGCGAACCTCGCCGTGCTGCGCGCGGAGCCGCGCCGCGCGGCGCTCGGCGGCGATCTGCAGGTGATCGAGGATCTCCTCGACGTCGTCTCGCGCTCGCGCCTCGATCCGCGGCTCTCGACCCGCCTCGCGATTCCGATCTGGCTCTACGAGCAGACGACGGTCCGCGCCAGCAAGCAGCCGACGCCGCTCGACGTCCCGCTGCCGGCGAAGAAGATCGCCACCCTGACCCGCGCTCGCGCAGCGCGCGCGTAGGCCCCTCCCGCCGTCAGCGGTTCCTGAATGTAAACGTCGTTCGCGTCGCTTCGGCCCGGTTCGACCCTCGCCGAACGCGTCGAGCTGCCGAACCGCTCGTGCCACGCCTCCGGGGTTGCGGCTCATGTTGAGCACCGCACGCGACACCGGCACCCCGTCGAAGACGGCGCGGCCGGTGATCGTCCCGGTGTTTGCCGAATCGATGTTCGTGACGGGCGATTGCGTGAGGCCGGCGGCGGCCAATGCGAGATCGGCCAGGGCGAGCAAACGCGCGGAGATAGTCATGGCGTCTCCTTTCGCCATCCGGGATTCGTGCGAATCCCGAATCCCCAATCCCTAGCGCCGTCGCGGCGCGTCGACGTGGGTCGTCGCGACGTTGTTCATCGCGTCGCTCGCGCGCAGCGTGATGCCGCGGTCGCCGAGCTCGCCTTCGATCGGCAGCTCGTAGTGCTCTTCGCGCGAGTCGGCGATGCCGTCGACCGGGAACACGCCGCGCCACCGCTGGCCGTCCGACGAGTACTCGACGCCGCGGATCGGTGAATGGTCGTCCTTGACGTCGAACGAGATCACCGTCCGGCCTGAGACAACGCGGACGTTGGTGACGGCGATGGACGGCGGCGTGTTGTCCACCTCGAACGCGGCGCTGTCGAGCTCGCCGGTGAGCGCCGTCGCGAGCGGATTGGACGGCGCGTCGGAGGCGACGATCTTCACGAAGTACGTCCCGTTCGGGGCCGTCGTCGTGTCCCAGACGAGAATCGACTCGGCGACGCCCTTGCGGAGCGTCTTCCACGCCGTTTCACCCTCGCGGCGGTACAGCACGTCGTAGGTGAGATCGTCGTCGTTCTCGTCCTCGGCCTTCCACTGGAGCGTCTGCAGCCCCTTCTGATACGTGCGCCGGCCGAGCGACGAGCCGCCGGCCGACTGCGCGCCCGCCTGCGCGGCGAGCTTGCGCTCCGGCGTCGACTGATCCTCGAAACCCGCGAGATCCGGATCGCCCGTCGAGAACGGCTTCTGGAAGACGATGCCCGCGGGATGGACGGTGATGCTGCGGACGACCGGCCGCAGGTTGCGCTGCAGATACGCGGCGGTCACCGAGGTGAGCACCGGCGAGTCGCCTTTGCCGGTCAGGACCGCGCGCCACTGGAGGTAGCGCGACTTCGGGCTCGTGATCGGCGAGCCGTCGGCGTTGGTGTACGCCGCCGACCAGGTGCTCCACGTGTCGTCGGGCGTCTCGGTGTTGCCGCTGCGCGT
>QHWK01000709.1 GCA_003223775.1 Acidobacteriota bacterium | reverse complement strand
GGACTTCAACTTCACCTCGACGACGGTTGACGGCCCGCTCGATCCGCTATTGGGCGTGAACAGCCCCGTGTTCCTCACGCAGCCCGATGGCACGAAGCTGTTCTTCGATCCGCTGCACACCGGGAAGAACATCACGTTCAACGGCGCCGTGGGCGATGATCGGTTCAAGTCGGACATCGGCGACGATACGCTCTACGGCAACGCCGGAAACGATCGCATCGAAGGCAACGACGGCAACGACACGCTGCTTGGCGGCGACGGGGACGACGTCCTCTTCGGCGGCAACGGCGACGACGTCCTGAAGGGCGGTCCCGGCAACGATGCGCTGTCGTCCGGTCCCGGATTCGGCGGCGACATCGAGATCGGCGGCGACGGGAACGACTTCCTGCTCGGCGGCGACGACGGCGTCGAGTACTTCGGCGGCCCCGGCGACGACATCTTCGTCGACGGCTCGATGCGCGCAGAAGGCATCTTCGGCGGCGAAGGCGACGACTGGATCTACGACGGCGAAGGCCACGACGGCGGCATGTTCGGCGACGGCGGCAACGTGTTCGACCTCCTCGCTGGCCTCAGCGCGGTGGGCGGAAACGACGTCCTCGGCGGCGGCCCCGGTCAGGACAACCACTTCGGCGAAGGTGGCGACGACATCATGCTGATGTCGGAGGGCTCGAACAAGTTCTTCGGCGACTACGGGTTCGACTGGATCACCCTGCGCGGCTGGAACGCGCCGGAATTCATCGAGCTGAGCCTGCTGGCTCTCCCGAACGCGCCGTTGAACTTCAACGACCTCCGCAACAAGTACCGGTTCGTGGACGGCGCGTCTGGTTGGGACCTCAACGACCACATCGCCGGCTCGAACACGGTGCTGTGCGATCCGCCTGGTGAGATCGCCGAGTGTGCCGTCATCGGCATGGAGTTGGTGGCAGGAACCGCGCCGGTGCAGGTGCCGGCGGTCGGCGTTCCCGGCCAGGTCAACTTCCGCAACGGGAAGGGCGCGGCCAACATCGCCGGCCTCACCGAGCTAATGGGAGCGTTCGGCGCCGATCTGAATGCGCCGGCCATCCCGGCCGTCAAGGGCGTCGGCTTCATGGGCGGCGACATCCTGCTCGGCGGCAAGGGGAGCGACATCCTCCAGGGCAACATGGGCGACGACCTGATCGACGGCGACGTGTGGCTCAACGTCCAGCTGCGGGCCGTGTACAACGACGGCACCATCAGGCTGGTCGACGATCCGCGCGACCTCGCGCCGGATGTCTTCTCGGATCCGCAGCGACTGAACCCCGGCAACATCTCGATCATTCGTTCGATCGTGACGCCGCCAGCGGTTCCCGCCGACTGCGGCGCCGTGATGCCGCTCAACTGCGACACGGCCGTGTTCAACTTCGACCGGGCGCAGTACGACGTCGTTCTCAACCCGAACGGGACGGTCACGGTGACTCACGTGCCGACGCGGGCAGCCATTGCGGTTATGTCCGACGGAATTGACACGCTGCGCAACATCGAGCAGCTGCAGTTCTCCGACATCACGATTCCGGTGCCGAAGCCGCTCAACACGGTGCCGGGCGTTGTCGGTCTGACGCTGGCGGATGCAACCACGGCGATCGTGACGGCCGGTCTGCGGGTGGGCGTCGTGACGTCGGCCAACAGCCCGACGATTCCGATCGGCCGGGTGATCTCGTCCGACCCGCGTGCGGGCTTCACGCTGCCGCCGAACTCGCCGGTGGACCTGGTGATCTCGCTTGGCACCATCGTTCCGCTGGTTGTGGGCGCCCCGTTGGGCTCCATCGGCACGCACGGTGATGCGCTGAACGCGCTCAACGAGGCTGGCCTGGTCGGCGCACCGATCACGTTCGCTAGCAGCACTACGGTGGCCTCTGGCATCGTCATCAGCCAGAGCCCCGCCGCCGCGACGACGGTCGAAGTCGGATCGTCGGTGGCCCTCGTGGTCTCGAGCGGACCGCCGGCGGTGGCGGTACCGAACGTCGTCGGGCAGACGCAGGCAGCGGCGACGGCGTCGCTGACCGGCGCCGGCTTCACGGTGACGGTCACGACCGCGGCGAGCAGCACGGTTGCGGCTGGCAGGGTAATCAGCCAGACGCCGACCGGCGGCACGCTGGCGGCATCGGGCAGCGCGGTGGCGATCGTCGTCTCGCTCGGCACCGCGCCGACGATTGCGACGACCGTCTCGCGGACGGCGGGTCCGGACACGGTGATCGCGAGCCCGGCGTTCGCGGTTGCGGCCAACACGCTGCTGGTGGCGTTCGTCTCGACCGACGCTCCGGCGCTCGGTCCGAACACGATCGTCAACAACATGACCAACAACGGAGCGGCGCAGACCTGGACGCGAGCGGCGCGCTCGGCGGTCCAGCTCGGCGATGCGGCCTCCATCGCAGTCAACAACCCGACCGGATCGCCGGTGCAGCCGTCGGCCACGCTGACGACGACGCGGGCGAACTCTTGGGTCTACGGCGTCGGCGTCGATTGGGATCTCGGCCGAGTGCTGACGCCGAGTGCCAACGCGACGATGGTCAGGCGGGTCATCTCGTCGACCAACGATACCTACTGGGTCGAGCGGCTCACGACTCCGCAGATTCTGGCGCCGGTGCCCGTCACGATGGGCGTCACCGGAACGGCGACCGATCGGTGGAACTTCGCACTGATCGACATCCGTCAGCCGTAGTAGGAATCGTCTCGCTGTAAGTCCTGGGGCCGGGCGCGCAAGCGTCCGGCCCCTTTTTTTCGTGCGAGCGCCGTCTCGTGTCGCTCGCGTGTCGGGGCTGGGGCTAGGCGAGGGCTAGGCGTGGGTGTAGGGCGACCCTTTCAGGGTCGCCTCTTGTACGATTGTCCTGATGCGGCGATCTACAACTTCGGTGGGGTTCCGAGGAGCCGACGCGCGCGGTAAAATGGGAGCGGCTCTCAGCATCCAATGCATCTCAGGTTCGCCATTCTGCTGGCTGGAAGCGCGCTCGTGGCATCCGCCGCTCCGTCGTTCGCGCACCACTCGTTCACCGCGGAGTTCGACGCAGCGAAGCCGGTAACCATCAAGGGCGCCGTCGCGCGAATCGAGTGGACCAATCCCCACACGCACGTCTACATCGACGTCAAGGACGATCACGGCGCGACGACGACCTGGAAGTTCGAGCTGGCGAGCCCGAAGGTCCTCGCGCAGCTTGGCTGGCGGCCGACGTTGATTCACGTCGGCGACGAAGTGACGGTCGAAGGCGCGATGGCGAAGGACGGATCGTCGTCGGGAAATGCGCGCGAGGTCACGTTCGCGAACGGCCAGCGCGTCTCCGCGGGGTCCTCCGGCGGCGACATTGCTCCGCCGCGCTGACGGCTCGCTCAAAACCCCCAGCCCCTACGGCATCGGCGCGGCCGCTTCGTGGCGCACACGCTCGAACGCGTCGAGCGAGGCGCGCTCCGCGCTCTCGGCGTTGCCCATCGCCGTGTTGTTCTTTCTGAAGCGCGCTTCGGCCTGCAGCCGCCAGCCGGCGCTCGCGGAATCTTCGGGTGTTCGACGCTGCATCGTGCTCGTGCGGCGGAGGGCGTCGGCGCGCAGCCGCCAGCTCTCGCCCCGCAGCCGCAGGAACTCGCGCGCGTCGGCGACCATCGGCTGGTGCGCCAGCGGGACGTTGGTGAGCACCGCGAGCCGCGCGTCGGCGGCCTGCAGCTCCGGCACGATCGATTTCTCGACGAGCGCGGCGAGCGCGTCGGCGCCTTTGCGTCCCTTCTTGAACGCGTCGAACGCGGTCTGATACGCGGCCGCGGTGCGCGCCTCGGTCGCAATGACGCGCGCGATCTCCGGCTTCACGTCCGTGATGTGGCGCAGCGGAATCGCGCATGCGACGGTGATCGCGGCCGCGATGCCGCCGACGATCGCCGCGTCGCGCACCGCCGCGTGCCGGTCGGCGGCCGGCGCCGCGAGAATCACGCCGCAGCCGAAGCCGACCAGAAGAGCGGTCAGCTCCGCCGAGGTCAGGTGGCCGCCGAGCGCGCTCGTCACGACGAACAGCACGCCGAGGATCGCGAGCCGCTTCAGCACGATCGGCGGCGCGATCGCGCGCGTCGCCGTTTCGTCCGCGGCCTCGTTCGGATCCGCGCGCCGGCGGCGCACGATCTGCCACAGGACGAACGCGATGAGGAGCCCGTAGAGCCCGAAGATGGCCGCCGCGCTGCTGACCGTGACGGCGTGCGGACTCGTGGAGAGGTTCACGACGCCGGCGGCCGCGCCGGCGGCGAGGAACGTGGCGGCGAATGCCGGCGCGCCGACGAGCCGCTCGAGCACGCGGCCGAGCCGCGCGAGGACGAGCACGCTGACGATCAACGACGGCATCCCCGCGTACACGAACATCGCCGTCACGATTCGCCACCACTCGCCGTTCGTCGTCCGCGGTCCGAGGTTTGCGCCCCATGCGACGAGCGTGTCGGCGGTCGCGCCGGACGCGGCAAACAGCATCGCGAGGCCGACGGCGACGTCGATCGCGGCGATCGTCCAGGTGGCGATCGGGT
>QHWK01000028.1 GCA_003223775.1 Acidobacteriota bacterium | reverse complement strand
GTGGGCGACGTATCCGGCGGAAACAATCGACGGCCTCATCGTCTCCGATCGACTGTTCACCTTTCTCTACAAGGAGAGCGCGCCGCCGGGCGGCGTCGTGTTTCCTTCGGACCGCGAAGCGTGGGCGCGCGACGGCCTCGCCCGCGCGAAGCAGGAAGTCGGCTACGACGCCGTGCGCGCGTATCTTCCGTGGCTGACGCCGGCCGAATATCAGAAGGTCGCCGACTCCGACGATCCGTACGCGCAGCCGATCAGCGCGCTGCGCCGGATGTTGATCGAGACGACCGTGTACGGCGAAGGGAATAACGCCCGAAGACTACGAGCGCTACAGCACGGTGCCCGAGAAGTTCTTTCGCGCGCTCGACGACCGCATCGCGCAGTACCGCGACGCCGCGGCGGCGGTGGGCGGCGTTCTGATGCTCGCCTCGGATCACGGATTCCTGTGGGGCGAGGGACGGCCGTCCCGGCTGTCGAGCGTCGCGACCGCGAGCGCGGCAAAGTGGCACGCGCAACACGGCATGTATCTCGTCTGGGGCGCCGGTGTGGCGGCGAAACCGGGGCATGCCGCCGACGGCGACGTCCAGCAGGTGGCGGCGACGCTGCTTGCGCTCGCGGGGCTGCCGCCGGGGCGCGACGTGAACGGCGAGCCGCTCGACGGCGCCGCGCCGGTGAACGCGCCGCGCTTCGACTATGCGGCCCGCTATCGGCCGGCAGGCGCCGCCGCCGCCGGCGCGTCGACGACGGCCGCGGACCGCGACGCGGTCGCGAACCTGCGCTCGCTCGGTTACATCGGCGCCGGCGAGGCGGACACGGCGCCGCCCGGCAGCCGCGGCTCGACGCGCACCGCGGGCTCCTACAACAACGAAGGCGTCATCCTGAAAGAGCGCGGCAAGCTGCCGCAGGCGATCGAGGCGTTCGAGAAGGCGCTCGCCGTGGACGAGCATCTCGCGTCGGCGCAGTGGAACCTGAGCGACGTCCTCTACGCGATGGGGCAGAACCTCGATCGCTCCGACGGCTTGCTGATTCGCGCCTTCGCCGGCGGCATGCCCGACGGCGGCAAGTTCGTCGTCGGGCGCGCGATGGCGTATCAGCGGAGCGGCAACGCGGCGCGCAGCCTGAAGTTGATGGACGCGGCGGTGGCCGCCAACGCGCGCGATCCGGAGCTGTGGCTCTTTCGCGGGCGCTACCGCATCGACACCGGCGACTGCCGCGCCGCCGCCGCCGATTTCGATCGCGCGATCGCCCTCGCGCCCGACAGCGCCCCGGCGCACGCGGCGCGCGGCGTCGCCCGCCTCTGCATGGGCGACCGCGCGGGCGCGCGGACGGCCTTCGCGCGATCGCTGCGACTCGATCCGTCGCAGCCGAAGATCGGAGAGTATCTGAAGAGCCTGGACCGATGACACGTCGGTCGCCGGAGGGAACATGCGCGCTCTCTTGACGACGATTGCGATCGCATCGACGCTCGCCGCGCCCGCCGCGGCGCAGCCAACCGTCAAGGATCACATCGACGCGATGAGGCACCTGCGCTTGGGACAGGAGAACCTGCGCGCGGAGAAATGGGATCTGGCCGAACGCGAGTTCCGGGCGGCGGTGGAGCTCGAGCCGCCGCTCGAGATGGCGCATTACGGCCTCGGCCAGGTCTACATGGCGACCAAGCGCTACCCCGCGGCGGTGCAGGCCTACACCGGCTGCCGCGCCGCGTACCTCAGGAACATGGCGCGCGACATCCACAACGACCTGCTGGCGCAGCGCCGGCTCGAGGATCAGATCCAGGCGCTCGAGGACGAGCGGACCGCGATCACGACCGGCCGCGTCACGCCGATGCTGTCGAGCGGCCTCATGGAGCTCGATCGCCGCATCCACGATCTGCGCACGCAGCGCTTCCACGACGAGAGAACCGCAGTCGAGGTGCCGACGTGGATTTCGCTCGCGCTTGGCAGCGCCTACTTCCGGGCGGGCGCCATGGCCGACGCCGAGCGCGAGTACCGCGCGGCGATCGGCGTCGATCCGAAGCTCGGCGAAGCGCACAACAACCTCGCCGTCGTCTTCATGCTCACGGGACGCTTCGCCGACGCGGAGCAGGAGATCAAGGCCGCCGAGAAGAGCGGCTTCAGGGTGAATCCGCAGCTCAAGGAAGACCTGAAGAAGGCCGCCGCGCGCCGCTGATATGATCACCATGACCGATCGAACGTAGGGCGGCCCTTTCAGGGCCGCCAAGGCGGGGCTGAAAGCCCCGCCCTACACAAACGCGTTGAGGAGCGGTGTGCTGACAAACCGTACGATGCTGGCGGCGGCGGGGCTCTGCGTGGCGGCGCTCGCGTTCGCGGCGCCGGCGCGCGCGCAGATCTTTACGGGCCGCATCGACGTCACCGTCGAGGATCAAGCGGGCGCACCGCGGCCGGGCGTCGCCGTCGAGCTCGGCGGCGCGGAGACGCGCGCGCAAACGACCGATGCGACCGGCCGGGCGCACTTCGTGGATCTGCCGAGCGGCACGTATTCGGTGAAGCTGACGCTCGCCGGCTTCGCGCCGCATACATCCAGCCGCGTGGAGGTCGAGGGCGGCGCGAGCACCGCGCTCGACATCCGGCTGCAGCCGACCGGCGCAGCCGAAGCGGCCGACGCCGAGATCGTGTCACCCATGGTCGACGCGCGCCGATCGACGACGACGACGAACATCTCGCTGGCCGAGCTCCAGGAGCTGCCGCTTCCGCGCGACGTCTGGGCTGCGCTGCCGATGGCGCCGACGGTCTACGTCGATCGCGTCAACGTCGGCGGGTCCGAATCCGGGCATCAGCTGAACTTCAACGCGAAAGGCGCGCTGAGCACCGACAACGCGTGGACGGTCGACGGCGTGCCGGTCACCGACGTCGGCGAGGCCGTCGAGCCCCGGCCCGAGCTCTCAACCGGCGCGTCGCCGTTCTACTACGACGTCGATACGGTGCACGAGCTTGCCGTGCGGACCGGCGGCGCCGACGTGCGAAGCCCTGCGAGCGGCGCCGTCGTGAACGTCGTCCTCCGCCGGGGCGAGAACCTGCCCCACGCGACCACGCGCTTCTTCTACGCGGACCAGCGGCTGCAGACGACCAACATCTCGAGCGATCTCCAGGCGACGCTCGGGGCCGGGAGCGCCGCGGGCAACCGCACGGACAAGTACCAGGAGTACGGCTTCGATCTCGGCGGTCCGCTGCTGAAGGACAGCGTCTGGATCTGGGGATCGATGGCGAAGACGACGATCAATCTGCTGACGCTCGGCGGCGCGGCGGACGACACGTCGCTCTCGAATCTCGCGCTGAAGGTCGAAGGCCGCTGGAAGCCGGGCGTCAGCGGCGCCTTCACGTTCTACGATTCGGACAAGACCGAAGACGGCCGCGGCGCGGGGCCGGCCCGCCCCGCCGAGACGACGTGGCACCAGACCGGCCCGAGCACGCTTTACAAGGGCGCGGGCAATTTCGCACGCACGCGGCTGTTCGCGACGGTCCGCGGCGCGTTCGTGGACGCCGGAATCCAGCTCGTGCCGGTCGGCGGCGCCGCGCGCGACTACTACATCGACGACGCCGGCGTCGCGCACGGCACGTACTTCCAGTATCAGACGACGAGGCCGCAGCACTATTACGCCGGCGACGCGAGCTACTTCGCCGGCCCGCACGACGTGAGCTTCGGCGGCGCATGGCGATCGATGTCGGCCGACACGCTGCAGACGTGGCCGGCAAGCCACCTCGTCGCGTCGTGGGCCGGCTATCCGGCGCTGCTGGTGCAGGTCTCGCGCGATTACCACGCCGTCACGTCCGCGCGGTACCTCGACGCGTACGTCGCGGACACGCTCTCGTTCGGCCGGATCACGCTGACGGCCGGCCTCCGCGTCGATCGGCAGTCGTCGTCGCTCGGAGCGGCGTCGGTTCCCGGCGTCGCGAATTTCGAGAGCGTGCTGCCGGCCGTCAGCGCGGCGCCGATCGACGACGTGTTCACGTGGACGAACCTGACGCCGCGCGTCTCGGCGACCTACGCGCTCGACGCCTCGCGCAAGACGATCGTCCGCGGCAGCTACGCGGTGTTCGCGTCGCAGATGCCGGGATCGCTGGCGGAGTTCGCTTCGCCGATTCAGTACGCGTTCGCGTACTACAACGCCGTCGATCGCAACGGCGACGGCTCCGCGCAGGCGAACGAAGTGCAGATCGCGCAGGGGCTGCAGGGCTTCACCGGCTTCGATCCGAAGAATCCGTCGCGCGCGACGTCGGTGAACCAGACGGATCCGTCGGCGGCCGCGCCGATCACGCACGAGATTGCCGTCGGCGCCGATCGCGAGATCGCGCGCGGGTTCGGCGTGAGCGCGACGTTCACGTACCGCCGGATGCAGGATCTCCTGTGGACGCCGCTCGTCGGCGTCACGCGCGCCGACTATCAGCAGACCTCGACGCTGACGGGCACGGCCGCCGAGGTCGGGGCGTTCAGCGTGCCGCTCTACGCGCTCAGACCGGCGGCGGTGCCGGCCGGCGCCGGCAAAGTCGCGACCAATCGCCCCGGCTATCACCAGCAGTACGTCGGCTTCGAGGCGAGCGCGACCAGGCGGCTCGCCTCGCGGTGGATGGCGCGGGTCGGCTTCTCGACGAACAACTGGCGCGAGCACTTCGACGATCCGGCGGCGTCGATCCTCGATCCGACGCCGGCGCCTGCAGCGTCGACCGCGTGGCCGTTTGCGGGCCCCCAGGTGAGCGGCGGCCCCGTCGTTCGCCTCACGGGCGACGGCGCGCCGCCGGCGACGTTCATGACGGCGCCGGGGTACCAGTTCGCCGCGAGCGGCCTCTATCAGGCGCGGTGGGGCATCGACGTCGCCGCCAGCCTCGTGTCGCGCGAGGGCTACGCCGAGCCGTTCTTCGAGAGCGACGTGCAGACGGGCGATCCCCTGGGGCGCAAGAGCGTCCTGATCGCGAAGCACGCCGACGATTTCCGCCTGCCGGCCGTGACGACGTTCGATCTGCGCCTCGGCAAGACCTTCACGTTCGCTATCACGAAGCTCGCCGTCGACTTCGACGTCTTCAACCTGTTCAACAGCGCAACCGTGCTCGCGCGGCAGCTCGATGCGCGGCTCACGGGGCCGACCGGGTTCGATCAGGTGCTCGAGGTGATGAATCCGCGGATTGCGCGGATAGGAGTGCGCTTCGCGTTCTGACGCTGCGCTCCGCGGCCGTAATTAAGAATTAAGAATTCGGAAGTAAGAATTCGTCGTCACGCTGTCTCGACCGTGATTACGAATTCTTACTTCTTAATTCCTAATTCTTAATTTCGCGCGCGCGTCGTCCCGCGGCGCGCATCGCGTCAGCCTGGCGGCGATCGCCGAGCGCCAGGTACATCCGCGCCGCGAGCGCGTAGCTCTCCGGCGTCGGCGTGATGCGCGTCAGGTCCTGCAGCGCGCGCTCCGCTTCGTCCGCCTGTCCGCAGGCCTGATACGCCGTCGCCAGGGCGGCGCGCGCGCGCGTGTTCTGCGGGAATTGCCGCAGCTCCTCGAGAAGCTCCACCTGCGCCTCGTCGTAGCGCTCCAGGCGGACGAGCGCCTCGCCCGCGTAGAAATGCAGATCGGCGATCCGCGGGCTGCCGGGTTTCTTCAGCGCTGCGATGGCATCCGCGAACGCCGTCGTCGCGTCCTCGTAGCGCCCCCGGTCGTACAAGAGGCGTCCCTCGATGTACGACGGGAATGGCAACAGCGGATCCGCGTCGCGCGCGAGGCTGGCTTCCGCCCGCGCGGCGTCGTCGTCGCGCCGCGCGAGCGCGATCCGCGCGAGCATCTCGTGCGCCGATGCCCGCGCGTGGCGATCGGACGGGGCGGCGACGTCGGCGGCCAGGTGCGCGTGGTCGCGCGCCTCGTCGAGGCGGCGCAGCTTCAGCAGGCTCGCCGCGGCGCCGAGGTACGCCGACCAGTCATCGGGCTCTGCGGCAGTCACGTGCCCGTATGCCTCCACCGCGACGTCGTGCCGTTCGATCCGCGACGCCGCCGCGGCCAGCTGCCGCCAGGCGCTCGTCAGCTCCGGATCGTCCTTCACGATCTGGTGCAGCAGCGCAATCGCGGATGCCCAGCGACGCTCCGACGCAAGGTCGATCGCCGCGCGGTAGCGCTCGACCACGTCACGCTTCTCCTTCGGATCGGTCCCGATCGTCGCCGCCGGCGTCTGCGGTGGTTGAATCGCAGCGCCCGCCGTGAGGCGATCGAGGGCGGTCCGCAGCGTCTGCCGCGCCTGCGGCCGCGCGGCGGCCAGGTTCGCGCGCTCGCGCGCGTCCTGCTGCAGGTCGTACAGCTCTTCGTGCGGCGCGTGGATGTAGCGGTAACGCTCGCCGGTGATCGCGGTCAGCTCGCTCCAGCCGAATTGGTGCCGCGCGTAAAACGCCTCGGAGTAGACCGCCGCGGCCGGCAGCCGGCCCGTGCCGTCGAGCAGCCCCTTCAGCGATCGGCCGCGCAGGCCGCCGGGCACCGGCGCCTTCACGAGATCGAGGATCGTCGGGACGAGGTCGATGTGCTGCACGAGGTCGGCCACCCGGCGTCCGGCGCCGGCGTTGCTCTCCTGCTTGATCACGAGCGGCACGTGGATCGCTTCGTCGTAGACGAACAGACCGTGCTCCTGCTCGCCGTGATCGCCGAGGCCTTCGCCGTGATCCGACACGAGCACCACGGTCGATCGATCGTAGAGCTGGTGCGACTTCAGGTAGCGCACGAGGCGGCCGACGATCTCGTCGGCGTACGCGATCTCGCCGTCGTACGGATCGTAATCGGCGAAGCGCGCCGGCGGCGCGTACGGCTTGTGCGGCTCGTTCAGGTGCAGAAACAGAAACGCGCGCGACGTGCCGATTGACTGCAGCCACTGCTCGGCAATCGCCTCCGATTCGGCGCCGTCGCGCTGCAGTTCGGAGGTCGCCGGCTCGGCGGCCTCCATCGGCATCTCGGCGTCGAACAAGTCGAATCCCTGCCCGATGCCCGTCTCCTTGCGGAGGAGGTCCGACGAGACGATGCCGGCGGTCGTGAAGCCGCGATCGCGCAGCATCTGCGGCAGCAGCCGCTCGCCCGGCCTCAGCGCGAAGCCGGTATCGTCGCGGACGCCGGTCTCGAACGGCAGCTGCCCCGAGAGCAGCGCCGCGTGGGCGGGCAGCGTCAGCGGCGCGTGCGAGTACGCGCGGTCGAAGACGACGCCGTCGGCGGCGAGCGCGTCGATCGCGGGCGTCTTCACGTTGCGGTAGCCGTAGGCCGGGAGGTGATCGGCGCGCAGCGTGTCGATCGAGATGAGGATGATCGGTCCGCTGACCGGCGCGGACGCGCGCGCGTAGCGCCAGCCGCCGACCGCGGCCAGCGTCGTGCTGAGCGCCGCGAGAAAGACGATGAAGGTGAAACGGACTCGGCGCGACACAGGGCCAGCCATCAGCCTTCAGCCATCAGCCATGACGGATTACTTCTTCAGTTGCTCGATGACCGCTTTGGCCTGCACCGCTTCCTGCGAGGTCGGATCGGCGGCGATCACTTTCTCGAGCGCCTTCACCGTCGCGTCCTTGTCGCCCTTGTTCAACTGCACGAGCGCGAGTTTGAACAGCGGCTTGCCCCACGACGGATCCAGGTCCGCGGCCTTCTGGTACCAGCTCGCGGCTTCATCGGTGGCGCCCTTCGCGAATTTGACCTCGCCGAGGTTGTAGAAGACCTCGCGCGTCGGCTTCGGCCCCTGCGCCGCTTTGGTGAGCGTCTCCTCCGCGGCCTTGAGATCGCCTTTCTCGAGGTTCGTCATCCCGATGCCGATGATCGCCTTGTCGTTGTTCGGATCGGTCTTGAGGAGATCGTTGTACGCCGCAATCGCGCCGTCGTAATCCTTCTTGTTGCGGTACGCCGCCGCGATCTGCAGGTTGATGACGCTGAGCGACGGCGCCTTCGTCATGATCGCGCGGTACGCCGCCACTGCTTCGTCCCACTTCTGCTGGTTGAAGAACGCGTCGGCGCCGGCGAGCTCCGCCTGCAGATCCTTCGCCGCGAGGCCGCCGAGCGCGCCGGTGGGCGCGGGGCCGCCGCCCTTGCGCAGCGTGAAGGTGAGCGGCGGGTTCGGCGATCCGATCGTCTGCACCGCGAGCCGCCCCTGCTCGGGCGCGTAGCCCGGCGCCTGCGCCGTGAACGTCCACTGACCCGATTTCAACCCGATGATCGAGAAACGGCCCTTGTCGTCGGTCGTCGCCGTGAAGCTGCTCGGCGACGCGTTCGGATTCTCGGCCGTGATCGTGGCGCCTTTGATCGACTGACCCGCCTCGTCTTTCACCGTGCCGCCCACGCGCCCCGTCTGAGCAGCGGCCGAGGCGGCGAACGCGGCGACGAAGAGCGCGGCGAGCACGCCTCGACACGGATGAAGACGCTGACGCATGCGCGAATCCCCCTGTAAAGTCCTCAGTATATATTGAATCCCGTGAAACGCCCTGCCGCGGCGGCGCTCGTCGTCGCGCTCGCGCTCGTCGGACGATCGCGCGCGCAGACGCCGCCGTCGGCCGAATCGCCCGCCGGCTTCGCGCCGATCGCAACGCTCGTCGAGGCGGCGATCGCGCGCGTCGAGCTGCCCGGCGCCGTCGTGCTCGTCGGCCGCGGCGACGCGGTTCTCTACCATCGTGCGATCGGCCGGCGCGCGGTCGCGCCGGCGCCCGAGCCGATGACCGAGGACACGATCTTCGATCTCGCCTCGCTCACCAAGGTCGTCGCGACGACGACGAGCGTGATGAAGCTCGTCGAGGAGGGACGGATTCGGCTGAACGATCCGGTGTCGCAGTTCGAGCCCGGCTTCGGCAAGTATGGAAAGAACGGCATCACGATCCGTCATCTGCTGACGCACACCTCGGGCCTGCGCCCCGACCTCGAGCTCGAGATCGAGTTCCACGGCGCGGACGAAGCGATCCGGCGTGCGATCGAGGAAGTTCCGACCGCGCCGCCGGGCGAGCGCTTCGTCTACAGCGACATCAATTTCTTCCTCCTCGGCGACATCGTCGGCCGCGTGAGCGAAGAGCGCCTCGATCGCTACGCGCGCGCGCACGTCTTCGAGCCGCTCGGCATGCGCGAGACGTCGTTTCTGCCGCCCGACTCGTGGCGGCCGCGCATCGCGCCGACCGAAGCCTGTGAAGCGCGCGCGTGGCCGTGTGGAACGCCG
Source organism: Acidobacteriota bacterium (assembly GCA_003223775.1). Classification (GTDB taxonomy): domain Bacteria; phylum Acidobacteriota; class Vicinamibacteria; order Vicinamibacterales; family CAVVIG01; genus QHWK01. The sequence continues at coordinate 4,998 of QHWK01000028.1, read as the reverse complement.
GGCGCCGCGTTCCTGCGCGGCGTCGTGCACGATCCGACGGCGCGGCGCATGGACGGCGTCGCCGGCCACGCGGGCCTGTTCAGCACGGCCGCGGACCTGTCGCGCTTCTGCCGGATGCTGCTCGGCGGCGGCCGCCTTGGCGGCGCGCGGATTCTCGCGCCCGCGACGGTGGCGCGCATGACGTCCCCGTCGACGCCGCCGGATCTTCGTGCCGTGCGCGGCCTCGGGTGGGATATCGATTCGTCGTACTCGTCGAATCGCGGCGAGCTGTTTCCGATCGGGTCGTACGGGCACACCGGCTTCACGGGGACGTCGCTGTGGCTCGATCCGTCGACGAGCAGCTACGTCGTCTTTCTCTCGAACCGGGTGCACCCCGACGGCAAGGGCGACGTGACGGCGCTGCGCGGCCGCGTCGCGACGGTCGCCGCCGCGGCGCTCATGTCGCCCGACGACGTCGCGCGGAATCGCGCGGCCGAGCGGCTGAGGCCGGCGCGTCGCGCTGCTCGCGCACCCGGCCTCGACGACGAAGGATCTCACCCACTCGCTCGACGCTCTCGCCGCGCTCGGCGATCTCACGCTCAGCGCTGCCTTCGGACCGCAGCACGGCCTGCGCGGCGACAAGCAAGACAACATGATCGAGACGGCAGACTTCGTCGATCCTCGGGATCGGATTCCGGTCTTCAGTCTTTACGGCGAGGTGCGGCGGCCGACGGCGGCGATGATGGAGCGCTTCGACGTGCTGCTCGTCGATCTGCAGGACGTCGGCACGCGCGTCTACACGTTCGTCACCACGCTGCGCTACGTGCTCGAGGCGGCGGCGGCGCACCGCAAGACGGTGTGGATTCTCGATCGGCCGAACCCGATCGGCCGCCCGATCGAGGGGCTTCGGCTGCGCGACGGATGGGAGAGCTTCGTCGGTGCCGGGCCGCTGCCGATGCGCCACGGGCTGACGCTCGGCGAGCTCGCGCGGCTGTTCAACGGCGAGAAGCGGATCGGCGCGGATCTCACCGTCGTGCCGCTGCGAGACTGGCGCCGCGACGACTGGTTCGACGACACCGGCCTCGCGTGGGAGAACCCGTCGCCGAACATGCGCAGCCTCACGGCGGCGACGATCTATCCGGGCGTCGGCGCGATCGAGGGGACGAACCTCTCGGTCGGCCGCGGCACCGATACGCCGTTCGAGCGCATCGGCGCGCCGTGGATCGACGGGCGCGCGCTCGCGGCGGCGCTGAACGCCCGCGCCGTGCCGGGCGTCCACTTCTATCCGATCTCGTTCACGCCCGCGAAAGGCGCGAAGCTCGGCGGCCAACTGTGCCACGGTGTCGCGATCGTCGTCACCGATCGCGATCGCGTGCGGCCGGTGCGCGTCGGCGTCGAGATCGCGTCGGCGCTCGCGCGACTCAACGGATCGTCGTTTGCGCTCGACGACGCGGCGCGGCTGCTCGGATCGCGGGCGACGATCGGGAAGATACGCGCCGGCGAGGATCCGGCGGCGATTGCCGCGTCGTGGGCCGCCGACGAAGCGGCGTGGCGCGCGACGCGGGCGCCGTATCTGCTGTACTAGCCGCCCGCGAACTAGCCGTATCCTGCGATCCTGGATCTGATCCTGGATCCGATCCTGGATCTCATCCTGGATCTGATCCTGGATCCGATCCTGGATCTGATCCTGGATCCGATCCTGGATCTGATCCTGGATCCGCGAGACCTAGCGGCGGCGCATCCACCGCGCGATGCGGCGGTGCTGCGCGTAGCGCGCGGCGAGGCCGCGCGAGAGCGTCACGATCGACAGCGGCAGCACGGCGGCGGCGAGCGAGACGTGCGTGATCAGGATCGTGAAGTAGAGCGGCCGCACCAGTCCCTGCCGCGTGAAGCGCACCGATCCGACCTGTGCGTGATACACGACGTAGCTCACGAGGAAGAGCGACGAGGTGACGAAGGCGGCGATCATCACCTTGCGATGCTGCTCGATGCGCCGTGCCCGGATGAGCGCGTAGGCGATGACGAGGAGGACGCCGGAGGTCGCGTTGAGCGCCGCGTTCAACGCCGGCAGATCGTGGATGGACATCGCGATACGGCGACCCTGAAAGGGTCGCCCTACATTCACGGCAACCCTGAAAGGGTCGCCCTACACTCACGGCGACCCTGAAAGGGTCGCCCTACATTCGCGGCGACCCTGAAAGGGTCGCCCTACACTCGGTGGCGACCCTGAAAAGGTCGCCCTACGCTCGGTGGCGACCCTGAAAAGGTCGCCCTACATTCGGCGCCCTACACCTTGTCCGCGACGAGCACGATCCAGAGCAACGGGAGGTACGCGATCGATCCGAGGAACAACGCACGGGCCGATGCGTCGGTGCGCGCCGCCGCGAACCGCGCCGCGAGCACGATCATCGCCGCGCCGAGCACGAGCGCTGCCCCCAGATAGACGGCGCCCGCGAGGCCCACGAGTGCGGGCACGAGCGTCGTCGGCAAAAGCGCCGCCGCGTAGAGGACCGCCTGACGGCCAGCCCGCGCGCCCTCGGGATCGATCACCGGCAGCATCGGGAAGCCCGCCTTGCCGTAGTCGTCGCGGTAGAGCCATGCGATCGCCATGAAATGCGGCACCTGCCAGAAGAAGACGATTCCGAACAGCGCCGCGCCGCCGGCGGCGACCGTGCCATGCGACGCCGTCCAGCCGATCAGCGCCGGCAGCGCGCCCGGCACCGCGCCCACGAGCGTGGCCGACGGCGTCCGGCGCTTCATCGGCGTGTAGACCAGCAGATAGACGAGCAGCGTGGTGAGGGCCAGTGCCGCGGTCAGCGCGCTGGCTCGCGCGGCGAGCAGTGCGAGGCCGGCCGCCGACAGGGTGATGCCGAAGAGCCGTGCATCCGCCGGCGTGACGCGTCCCGCCGGCAGTGGACGCAGCCGCGTGCGGCGCATGAGCGCATCGGTGTCGCGCTCGTACAGCTGGTTCAGCACCGCCGCGCCCCCGGCGACGAGCGCCGTGCCCGCCACCGCGGCGGCCATGGCCGCCGGATCGATCGGCGCGCGCGCGCCCAGGTAGTACCCGGCGGCGCTCGTCGCGACGACGAGGAAATTCAGGCGCGGCTTGGTCAACGCGACGAAATCGCCGACGACAGCGTTCGATCGGCGCGCTGCGGCGATCGGGATCGCCGTCGTCGCCACGTTGACGGGGACGTCTTTCACGCGCGCACTCCGAGGGGGGCAGGAGTCTTTTGCAGGTTGTGCATCGGCTGCAGATTCTGCAAACGACTCCCGACCGCGCGCCAGGTGCGCAGTGTCAGCACCAGCGACGTCGTCAGCACCATCGCGCCGCAGACGACGTGGACGCTGTTGATCCAGGGATCGCGGCGGCTGAGCACCGTCAGCGCGCCGAGCGTCACCTGAATCGCGGCGAGCGCGACGAGCAGCAGCGCCGGCCGGACGAGCTCGGCGCGATCGCGCGCGCGTGAGCGGATCAGCGCAGCTGTTGCGAGGATCGCGCACGCGACGACGAGCGCGCCGACGCGGTGCGCGAAGTGCACGGCGATTTTCGGATCCCAGTGATCGGGGACGAGGCCGCCGAACATCAGCGGGAAGTCGGGAATTGCCAGCCCCGCGCCGGTATGGCGCATCGTCGCGCCGACGAGGATCTGCGAGTAGATCAGCACGGTCGTCAGCGTCGCGGCGCGGCGCAGCTGCGCGTCCACGTCGGCCGAGCGCGGACGCGACGCGCCGCTCGACGCGTATCCGTCAATCCAGCCAGGCGACGTGAACAGCGCGACCGCGACCGTCAGGCAGAAAAAAATTTCCGCGAGCCCCGCGTGCGCCGTCGAGACGGCGGGCGGGAGGAAGAACAGAACGGTCAGCCCGCCGAGAATGCCCTGCGCGATCACCGCGGCGAGCGCCGTCGCCCCGATCCAGCGCACCCACCGGCGCGGCTCCGCGATCCACAACCAGACGACGAGAACGATCGCGAGGACGCCGACGGTGCTCGCGATCAACCGATGGCCGTGCTCGTAGAGGATGTTCGCGACCCACATCGACGGTGGGAAGGTGAACATGTTCCAGCCGTACGACGTCGGCCAGTCGGGCACCGAAAGCCCGGCGTCGTGGCTCGTCACGAGGCTGCCGGCCAGGATCAGGATGACAGTGCAACCGACGAGGAGCTGTGAAAATCTGTGGAGCATCATGGCTGATGGCTGATGGCTGATGGCAAAGGATCGACGGTTACATGGACATTGCCCTCAGCCCTCAGCCATGTCGCGTTTTTAATCCGTTGCCGTCGGTCCCGCCGGCTTGAACGAGAACGTGATCTCCTTGGTTTCCTTCTGGCCGAGCGTGACGCTCTGCGTCGTCGCCCCGAGCTTCTCGTGCCACGCTTCGACCGTGTAGGTGCCCGGCGGCAGATTCCCGAGCTCGAACTTCCCGTCGTCCTTCGTCACGGCGAAGTAGGGATGCGGCAGCACGCCGACGTAGGCGTTCATCCAGCCGTGCACGTCGCACTTGAACGGCACCATCACCTCCGGCTTGTCGAAGGTGTGCGTCGTCTTCATGCCCTGAATCGGCTGGCCCGTGTTGAACTCCGAGTTGCCCTTGGGCAGGGCGTGGATGTTGTGGAGCGTCGGATCGCTGTTGAGGATCTCGAGCGGCTGTCCGACGCGCATCCCGAACACATGCGGATGATACCGACAGCTTTTCTGATCGATCCTCGCCGGTTCGGTGGGCGCGTCGTAGACGTAGTTGCCGAGGCCGTCCTTCACGTACACGAAAACGTTGGCGAGCGACTTGCCGTCGCTGCCGACCATGTAGGTTTCCTGGAACTGCGGCGTCTTGTTCTCGCGCACGCAGACCGGGTCGGCGTTCATCTTGATCCCTTCGTTCTTCGGCGCCGTGCCGTCGAGCGTCACCATGCCCTTCACGCTGCCGGCGGTCGCGGTGTCGACGCGCTGGCCCGACGGCGTCGCCGCGGGCGACGATGGCTCCGCCGATTTGTTCGAACTCCCTCCGCCGCCACACGCG
>QHWK01000708.1 GCA_003223775.1 Acidobacteriota bacterium | reverse complement strand
CGATCACCGACGCGCGATCCAGCGTTCGCACCTGCCGATCCTTCATCAGGACCTTCCCGTTCACAATCGTCGTCGCCACGTCGTCGCCGTGCGTCGCGTAGACGAGGTGCGAGATCGGATCGTACATCGGCGTCTGCCGCGCCGCCCGCATCGAGACGACGATGAGATCGGCGCGCTTGCCGGCCTCGAGCGATCCGATCCGGGCCTCCATGTGAAGCGCGCGCGCGCCGCCGATCGTCGCCAGGTCGAGCGCCGTCCGCGCGGAGACCGCCGTCGGATCCTTCGTCGTCAGCTTCGCGAGAAACGCGGCCTGGCGCATCGCCCCGAACATGTCCAGGTCGTTGTTGCTGGCCGCGCCGTCGGTGCCCAGGCCCACGGCCACGCCCGCCGCGAGGTATTTCACGACCGGCGCCGCGCCGCTCGCGAGCTTCATGTTGCTCCCGGGGTTGTGCGCGATGCCAACTCCGCGCCGCTTCAGGACCTGGATGTCCTCGTCGGTCACCCAGACGCCGTGCGCCGCCAGCGTCCGCGGACCCCAAAAGCCGATCGACTCGAGGTACGCCGCCGGCGTTTGCTTGTACTGCTCACGCGCGCCGCGCACCTCGTCTTCGGTTTCGGCGAAGTGAATGAGGACGGGCACGTCGTACTTGCGGCCGAGCTCCGCCGACGCAAGGAGCGTCGTCTTGTCGTTCGTGTAGAGCGCGTGCGGCGCGACGGCCGGCACCACGAGGCCGTTGTCCTTGAATTCGCGGATGAAGCGCTCGGCGCGCGCGAGCGCGTCGGCCGGCGTTTTCGCATCCGCGACCGGGAACTGGATGATCGTCTGGCCGAGGATGCCGCGCAGGCCCGCTTCGAAGGCGGCACGCGCGATCTCCTCCTCGAAGTAGTACATGTCGGCGAAGGTCGTCGTGCCCGATTCGATCATCTCGAGCGCGGCGAGGCGCGTGCCGACGCGCACCATCTCCGGCGACACGGTCTTCGCTTCGGCCGGAAAGATGTACTTCTGCAGCCACTCCATGAGCGCGAGATCGTCGGCGAGGCCGCGATACATCACCATCGGCGCGTGCGTGTGCGTGTTGACGAGGCCGGGGAGGACGATCTGCCCGCGCGCGTCGATGGTTTCGCGCGGCAGATATCTGGCGGCGATCGCGTCGGGCGCGCCGACCTCGACGATGTCGGCGCCGTCGATCGCGACCGATCCGGGCGCGACGATCTGCCGCGCCGCGTTCTCGGTTATCACGGTGCCGCCGGCGACGACGATCGAGACCGCGCGGCGCGGCGGCTGGCCGATCGCCGCGGACGCGGCGATCGCAGCGACGATTGCCGCGCAGATCGTCCTCATGCGCGAAAGATTGTAAGCTACCGTGTCGTTGTATAGTGAGCGCCGTGCCGGTCCACATCGTCGACCACCCGCTGGTGCACGATGCGCTCGTCACGCTGCGCGATGAGACGACGACGCCGCAGCATTTCCGGACGGCGGCGACGCGCATCAGCGTGCTGCTCGCGGCCGAG
>QHWK01000707.1 GCA_003223775.1 Acidobacteriota bacterium | reverse complement strand
CTCCTGGCGGCAGCTACTGCCAACCGCCGGCTCCGATCCAGGATCAGATCCTGGATCAGATCCAGGATCGGATCCTGGATCGGATCCTGGATCGGATCCTGGATCAGATCCAGGATCAGATCCAGGATCTGATGGCCTCCGTGAACGGCGTTATCGCATGAATTCGGCAGGCGGCCGACGTGCGCTTGACTTCTGCGCGCGCCGGTGCCATCGTCCCGCGGCTCGAGATATGGCCGCATGACGTTTCGAACCGTGCGCGCGATCGGCCTCCAGATCCCCGGCGCCGAGGCGAGCACGATGTACGGCGCACCGGCGCTGAAGATCGGCGGACAGATGTTCGCCTGCATCGCGTCGAACAGCGCCGCCGAGCCGAACACGCTGGCCGTGCGCATGGACTTCGCGCAGCGCGACGCGCTCCTCGCCGAAGATCCCGACACGTATTACCTGAAGGATCACTACGTGAACTACCCGTGCGTGCTCGTGCGCCTGTCGCGCGTCCACGAGGACGCCATGCGGGATCTGCTCGCCGGCGCCGCCCGCTTCGTGAAGACAGCGAAGAACGCAAAGAAGGCAAAGCCCGCGAAGCGCTAAGAGCGTGCCTTTTTTGCGGTCTTTACTTCGCTGACGCGCGCCTTCACCAGCCGCCGCACCAGCGCCGACGGAATCGGCGACGTCCGCGGAAAGCGAATCGTGCCCTTCGACGTCTCGTAGCCCGCGACGTTCACGCGGTGCGCGCGCAGGAGCGCCGGCGTGATCGGGTAGAGGCTCGTGTGGCGCTTCCACGCCGCGCACCAGACGAGCAGCCGGCCGTCGAGCCTGAACCCCGGTATCCCGTAACTGAAGCTCTCGACGGCGCCGGGCGCGGCGGCCTTCACGTCCGCGCGCAGCTTCTGCAGCGCGGCGCGCGATTCCGGCGGCAGCGACGCCATGTACGCGCGGATCTTCGCGCTCGCGCCGCCGCCGTCGTTCCTGGATTTCGACGCCGCGCCTCGTGGTGAGCGATCCATCGTCAATCGGAGCAGTCCTGCGCGTCCGCCTCCCGCTACTGCGGCCGCTTGAACAGCCCGCCGTAGACCGCCTTCCCGAGCACGTGGCCCTGCATCGCCTTCATCACGTTCGCGCGCGTCTCGAACGCGTCGGCGGCCGGCGTGACGTCGAGCTTCGTGTCGAGCGCGTAGATCTCGAACATGTAGTGGTGGTGCGGGCCGTTGGCTGGCGCGCCGGGTCCGCGATACATCGCGCCGGTCGCGCTGATCTGATAGCTGCCGTCCGGGCGCTGCGATCCCTTCGCCACGCCTTCGGCCAGGCTCGTCGTCGCCGCCGGAATGTTCCAGACGACCCAGTGCGCCTGATCGTCGGTCGTCTTGTTGCGCGCGACGTCCATGTCGTGCATGTTGAGCACGAAGGACTGCGCGCCGGCGGGTACGTTCGACCAGCTGATCGCGGGCGACGTCCCCTCGCCGGGCGCGGCGCCTTCCGCCGCCTGGCTGAACTTCACCGGAATCTGGCCGCCGTCGGGGAATCCGGAGACGGTCAGCGTCATCGGCGGCGCGGCCGGCGCGCCGCCGCGCTGGCCGGCGCCCCCGCGCTGGCCGGGCGCCTGCGCGGCGAGCGACACCATCATCAACAGTGGAAGTGCGGACACCACGCAGCAGTGCAGTCGGGTCATGCGCTCTCCTTTGAGGAGACGGCAGTCTACCGCCGCCGGGCGCGCGCTTCAATCGCCTGCGGCAGACGGCGGGGACGCGAATCGATCCGCGCGGCTCAGGTCGGCGAACCCCTCGAGGCGCGCGCGAACGGACTCGTCGCCCAAGGGCCGCCGTAATCGATCACGCCGTCGGCAGCAATCGCTTGATCAGAGCGATCGCATCGCGGGCGTCCGCCGCGACGTGGACGCGTCCATTTCCGATCGCCGCGAGGAATCGCTGCGCGTGGTCGGACGCGCCGACGAGGACGACCGGCTTGTCGGCTTTCAGCGCGAGCGCGACCTCCGACAGCGTTCCGGGCGTCACGGCGCCGAGCGCCAGGACAACGTCGCTCGACTGCACGTTGATCGCGTTGCGCGCGTCGCCCATGTTCGTGAAGATCGCGATGTCGACGCCGGACGAGGCGGGCTGCGCCAGCTCGCCCGCGGCTCCTCGGCGCGCCGCGCCGAGGATCGGTCGCCATGGTCGCGGCCTCCGCGGCCGCGAGGCCCGTAGCGACGCAGCCATGCGCCAGCCAGCGCAGCCGCCCTTGATCCCACTCGCCTAGCCGCGGCGCTTGAAGAACTGGACGGCGCGCTCGTGGCGCTCGGCGGCGGCGCGCGACGCGAACGTGCCGAGATTGCGGCGCTTCCCGGTCTTGGGATCCTTCTTGCGCGAGTAAAGGCGGTAGCGGCCGGACGCGAGCTTTCGAATCATCAGTGCGTCATCCCGTAAATCAAGTAGTTGACGCCGAGTTTGTACGCCTCGTTCGACGTGTCGAACGGAAACAGCCCCTGGCCCGACCACTCCCAGTACTCCGGCACGTCGTTGTCGTAGTTGGCGACGACCATCAGGCGGCGCGATGGATCGTTGTCCTCGAAGAGGCCGTAGTAGCTCGGGCGGATGTGCGACATCGGGTGGACGATCGCGTGGATGTCCTTGATCTCGAAGAACGCGTCGAAGATGCGGTGCGCGTTGTCGAGCCGCACGAACCGGCCGCCGGGCAGCACGCGCCGCATCTGCGCCTCGAAGTTGTTCCACTGCGCGGCGCCGTCAAAGTCTTCGAACACGGCGAAGCCGCCCTTGAGGAGATACGCGCGAAACGACTCGGCTTCGCGATCGGTGAGGTTCCAGAAGCCGGGCTCCCACATGAACGCGATGGGGTACTTGAACAGCTCGGGATCGTCGAGCGTGAGGATGAGGCTGCCGTCGGTTCGCACGTCGAGCGACGTGAGCTCGTTCACGATCGCCGACAGGTTCTGTTCCGCGCGCGGGTAGTCGTGGTTCCACGCCGATCGGAATCCGCCGCGCGACGAGGCGAAGTCGGCTCGCCAGCGGAGCCGCACGAACGCGTGGCGGCCGTCATAACTCAGATCGGTGCGATAGGCGCGGCGGCTGGGCGCGTCGAACTGCACGGCGGCCGCCGCCGCGGCGGCGGCCAGCACGCCGGCAGCGGCGCGAACCGACAGCCCGCGAAGCGGCCCCTTCATGCCGTACCCGGCCTTCTAGACTACACGTCAGCGCCACGGTTCGTCGAACCCCGGGCGAACGAACGCCATCGCGTGCGGAAACTCGCCGCCGACGAGCGCGCGAAGGCGCGCCGCCAGCGCCTCGAGATCCGCCGCCTGCGCGTCGCGCCCCGCTTGGGCGATCGCTCGCCACGACGATTCGGATCGCTCGAGCGAGATCAGCGCCACCTTTGCCGAGCCGTTCGCGTCGTTCTGCACCGGGTCGTCGTCGGGCCACGCTTCCTCGGCCGATCGCTCGCGCGCGAGGAGCGCGCGGTGGAGCTTCGCACCGACCAGCGTCGAGTCCCACGCGACGATGTCGAGCGCCTCGCGGACGACCGGATCGGCGTCCGCGGGCGGCGGGTCGCGGCGCTTCAGCCACTCGTGCGACAGCATCATGTAGGTCCATGCCACCTGGCTGATCTCGGCCGACTCGACGCGCTCGGCGCGCGCGCGCTCCTCCTCCATCGCGGCAGCGATCTCTTGCGCCGACGGCTCCTCGTACTGCTCGAGCAGACGGTCGCCGACGGCCTTCTCGCGTCCGCCGCCGGCCGGCTGCGGCACGCCGACGGCGAGCTCGATGCCCGCAGCGAGATCGCCGTCGCACATCGCGGTGGCCACGTCGCAGGCGTACGCGGAGCAGCGTTGGGTGAAGGCGCACCGCTCGCACCAGCGGTCGCAGTACGCGGAGATGAAGTCGATGCGGTCGGTGTTCATCGGTCGTGTCCTCGGGCCGACCGTACGACAGATGCGTCCGCATCGCGCGCGATGCGGCGTCGCTTTGCGCGCAAAATGACCAGGACACGTCGGAGATTCATCCGCCGAACGTCGCGCCGGGAACAGGTCGCCTAGGGCCGCGGCGCCCGCCGCGGTCGTCCGGTGCGCTGCTTCAAATCGACGGGCGCGCGGCACCGCCACGCCGCCGCGATCAGCCGCTTCAGATCGGCGACGCTG
>QHWK01000706.1 GCA_003223775.1 Acidobacteriota bacterium | reverse complement strand
TCGGCGTCGAGCGGCTCGGGCCAGCCCTCGCAGACCCGCAGCCGGCAGAGCGACGCCGGCGACGCCGGATCGCGCTCGGCGTTCATCGCGGCGAGCTCGGCGATCACCGCCGTGAGCCCGTGGTCGGCCGTGGCGTCGGCCGCGTCGCGCGCCGCGAGCGCGCGCAGCTGCAGCTCGCGCACGCCGTAGGCGAGCACGGCGCGCAGCAGCTCGATGCGCGAATCGAAGTGCCGATAGAGGGTTCCCTTGCCGATCCCGACCGATGCGGTGACGTCCTCGATCCGCATCGTCGAGCCTCGCTGTCCGAATTCTTTCAGCGCCGCCTTGAGGATTTCTTCGTTGCGAATGCCCTTGATGTGTCGTGCGAACCGATCTAATGCCATCGAATTATGACGACCACGTCAGATTGTGAACAAGCCTTCTCCTCAGTCTACGTCAGGCGGTAGTGCTTACGCGAGCAGGTGGTCGAAGAGGCGGCTGACGAAGCGGCGGTGCGACGGCGCGTCGGCGCGCCGCGGCGGGCGAACGAGCCTCCAGATCGACGCGTGCACGACGAGGTGCGCGAGGTCTTCCGGCGCCGGCGACGACGATCGCCGCGAGAGCGCGCGCGCGACGCGCTCGAGCACCGAGAGCGATCGCGCCGGGCCGCCGTAGGGGCAGGGCATCACGCGGTGGCAGCACGGCCAGAGGCATGCGCCGTTGACGCGTGCCGGGTTGTCGGGCAGCGGGGTGCCGAGCGCCTTGATCTGCGCGTCGATCGCTTCCATCACCGTCCACCGCAGCGCCGCTTTCGCGCCGCCGATGTTCGGCGGCGGATCGGCGAGCCGCGCGGCGAGCTCCGCGTCGAGCCGCTGCACGGCGCTGCCGAGCAGATCCGATCGGCTCGCGAACTGCAGATAGGCGGTGCCCTTCGCGATGCCGCACGCCTCGGCGATCTGCTCGACGCGAACCTCAGGGCAGCCGTCGCGCAGCAGGGTGACGCCGGTTGCGCGGAGCAGGGCGTCCCGGAGCGCGGCGCGGACTCGCTGTTTGTACCGAAGGCGTGGTCGGACCGATCGCATGCGTGACGTAGAGGTCCAATTCTGACTCCGAGGTCCATCGGCGACGCGTAAAGAGTTCGTAAGGCGATTCACCCGCGCTCGGGATTCTCATCGGTTTTCCCGGTGAGCCGATTCCAGATCTGATACGGCACCTTGTCCTTCGGGACGTACGCGCGATTGGGCGGCGCGATGAGATCGCCAGTCGCTGTGAACTCAGCGCGGACCGGATCGGTGAGATCGACATAAGTGGCGCCCTGCTGCAGTCGCGCGCCCGCCTCGAGCACGGGCACCTGCTTCAGATCCTCGTCGTCGAGCGCGCCGACGTCCATGCCACGCTTGCGCAGGTTGAATGCAGTGCGGTTGGTGCTTTCAGCGGCGTCGGAGACCCGGCCGATGTTCTGGCTTCATGTGGAACCTCCGCGCGAGCGCATGCAAAGCGCGTTGCCTCAGCGGAGCGGCCACAGCTGAAGCGCGGCGGCCGCGCGCGTCGCGCGGCCGCCCGCAAGTCGTTTCGCGAGAATCCTAGAGGTGCGCCTGCGTGGACTTCAGCTCGGCGACGAGCGCCGTCATGTCGCTGAATTCCTCGAAGGCCACGATCTTTCCGGCGCGCAGCGTGGAGACGTGCGTCCACCGGAACTCGAGGCTGCGGCCGGTGGCCTTCACGCGCGCCGTGTCGTCGCCGATGACGATCACCTGATCGCCGCGCGCGATGAACTGGCGCGGCTCGAAGCGCGTGATGTCGACGAGATCCGAGAGCAGCTGGAAGAACTGCGCGATCTGCGCGATGCCGCGCCGCGTGCCGGCGAGCGGCAGCTCCGGCGGGCCCGGTGTCTGCCACGTGATCTGATCGTCGAAGTTCGCAAGGACGCCCGGGATGTCGCCGCGCGCGAACGCGTCGTACACGCTGCGCACGAGTTCGACGTTGCGATCCTCGGCGGTCGCCGCCACGAGCGCCTCGCCCAGGATCACCTCGGCCTGACCGACGATATCTCCGAGGTTCGATTGCACCCACGATGCCGCGGCCTGATTGGCCGCATCCGCGGCGGCGCGGTTCTCGTACGTGCTCACCGAGACGGCGACGTCGCTGCCCGCATCGACAGCGGTGTATGACGCGAACCCTGGCTGGCGGGTGAGGATGGGCAGCAGACCCGCTTTCACGCGGCTCACGGTTTCCTGCGTCTGGCCGGGTTTCCCCTGATAACGGCGGATGGTGACGAACATGACGGCCTCCTTGCCAGGCGCGGCCGCGCGAAGCCGTGAGTGCTGGCGGGGGCGGAGGTTACGCCCGCGGTCGCCTCGTCGTCGTCGCAGCTGGCACTGGTGCTCGCGCGCGCGAACAGACGCCGCGTGCACGATCGTACGAGGAGGTGAAGGACTGGCCGAGGCTGCCGGCGAACGTGCAGCTCGGCGAGTGCGCCGGCGTCGCCGTCGATGCCAACGGCCACGTCTTCATCTTCCATCGGCCGGGCCGCGGGTTCGATCCGGCTGCAACGGAAAAGCTGACCGAGCCGGCGGTGCTCGAAGTCGATGCCGACTCGGGCGCGCTGATCAAGGCGTGGGGCGCGAACACGTTTCTCGTTCCACACGGCATCACGATCGACGGCGCGGACGACGTCTTTCTCACCGACGTCGGGCTGCAGCAGGTCTTCAAGTTCTCGCACGACGGGGCGCTGCTGCTCGCGCTCGGCGAGCCTGGCGTCGGCGCGTGGGACGGCAAGCACTTCAATCAGCCGACCGACATCGCGATTCGGCCCGACGGCACCTTCTACGTGTCGGACGGCTACGTGAACAGCCGCGTGGCGATCTTCGATCGCCGCGGCAACGAGATTCGCGAATGGGGGCGCAAGGGATCGGGACCCGGCGAGTTCAGCAATCCGCACGGCCTCACGTTCATCTCCGGGACGACCGACGTCCTCGTGGCCGACCGCGAAAACTCGCGGCTGCAGCTCTTCGACAAGGACGGCGCGTTCAAGCGCCAATGGATCGGCGCGAAGGACGCGCAGACGACGGGCCGCGTGTTCGCGGTGGCGGCGGACGCGGCCGGCAGCTACTATGTCGCGATTCGCCGCGCCGACTACGACACGCAGCACACCGGCGTCGTGAAGCTCGATCGCGACTGGAAGATCGTCGACAGCATCGGCTTCGGGCGGCCCGGCGATCCCGTGTTCAACGCGGTCCACGATCTGGCGCTCGGAAAGGACGGGGCGATCTACGTCGCCGAGACGCGGACCAAGCGCGTCGTGAAGCTGCGTCCGGCCGCGCGGAAGTCGTCGAGCGGCTAAGCGGAGCGATCGTCGACGCGCCATTCGACGTCGACCACGGCGCGATCGTCCGTGGTTCGAAGACCCAGCGAGACGATGTGCGGCAGCGCCTGGGCGAGCGGCGGGTGGCGCGCGGCGAGCGCGCGGATGTCGATGAGCACGCGGTCGCCCTCGAGGCGCACGCCGGGCGGCAGGCGATCGTTGAGGCTGCCAGTGAACTGCGCCGCGATCGCGTCGAGGCCCGCCGCGAACGACCAGCGGAGGACGAGCGTCGGCGACGAAGGAAACTCCGGCTGTCGATCGACGGCGACGGCGATCGTCAGCGGCGGGACGAGCGCCCACGCGAGCGTAACGATCACGTCGAAGCGATCGCCGGGCCGCGGATGGATCTCGACGCGCTTCACGGCGCGGTGGCCGTCGATGGCCTGCGCGGCGAGGCGGTTGATCAGCGCGGGCGACACCGGCACGTGCGCGAACACGTGCGCGCCGGCGATGTCGCGCAGGCCGCCGCGCTGCAGATCGTTCAGGATGTCCGAGACGTTCGGGGCCATTGCGTGATCGTACACACGTTCGCTGCGCACGGGTGGCGCGGCAACCCGATATACTGAGGCTTCGTGCCGGAGTGGTGAAACTGGCAGACGCGCGGGACTCAAAATCCCGTGGGGTTCACTCCCCGTGAGGGTTCGATTC
>QHWK01000027.1 GCA_003223775.1 Acidobacteriota bacterium | reverse complement strand
CGACAGCGCCTTCGGCCATCTGCTGTCGTATCTCCTCGTGATTCTGCCGCTCGGCTGGCTCGCGATCAAAGCCGTTTTCTCGAAGCGCCCGGTTCTCCTGCCGAAGAAGCCGTCGGCGCCCTCGTTGCCCGACGCGTCGTCGGTCGCCCCGCGCACGCAGTCCGCGCTCCAGTAACGTCGCGCGCGCGATCCGCGCGCGGCGCTACAATCCCCGCGTGGGCTCGAAGCCGCAGACGATCGTCGATCTCACGTGGCTCGGCGGCCTGACGTTCGCGGCGACGAGCGGCGACGCGACGATCACGCTCGACAGCGCCGGCGCGGCGGGGCCGTCGCCGGTGCAGACGCTCGGCATCGCGCTGGCCGGCTGCATGGCGATGGACGTCGCGCACATCCTCACGCGCAGCCGCCACGTCTTCCATGCGCTGACCGCCCATCTCGTCGCCGATCGCGCCGCGGACGATCCGCGGCGGATCGTCCGCGTCGCGATCCGCTTCGCCGTCGAAGGGAACGTGCCGACCGACGCCGTGGAGCGCGCGATCGCGCTCTCGCGCGAGACGTACTGCTCGGTGTGGCATTCGATGCGGCAGGACATCGCGTTCGAGACCAGCGCGCAGGTGGTCGGGGGTCGGGAGCCTTCTTCGTGAGCAGCACTGTCGAAACAGGCTCCCGGCCTTCTCGCGCTCGCCTCGTCTACCTCGATTGGGCCCGCGGCATCGCCGTGCTGCTGATGATCGAGGCGCACACGCTGGACGCGTGGACCCGGCTCGACGTGCGGCGCACGCAGGCGTTCCGGGACGCCACGATTCTCGGCGGCTTTGCCGCGCCATTCTTCCTCTGGCTCGCAGGCGTCTCGCTCGTCTTCGCGGCCGCGCGCGCGGCGAACCCGCGGGACGGCGTCCGCGCCGTCTTCCGCCGCGGGCTCGAGATCTTCGTCCTCGCGTTCCTGTTTCGCGTGCAGGGCTTTCTCGTCACGCCGGGCGGCCCGCTGCTCCTGATCTTCCGCGTCGACGTCCTGAACGTGATGGGGCCCGCCATCGTCGCCTGCGCGCTTCTCTGGGGCGCGGCGCGTTCCCCCGCCGCGCGCGTCGCGCTTTTCGGCGCCGCCGCGATCGCGATCGCCATGGCGTCGCCGATCGTGCGCGCCAGTGCGCTCGTCGATCGACTGCCGGTCTGGTTCCAGTGGTATCTCCGTCCGGCCGGCGAGCAGACGACGTTCACGCTGATGCCGTGGGCGGGATTCGTGTTTGCGGGCGCCGCGTGCGGCGCGGTGCTGGTCGAGGCGCATGCGGCGGGCACGACCCGCCGCGTGCACGGCGCGCTCGCCGCGGCAGGTGCCGCGCTCGTCGCGATCGGCTTTCTGACCGCAGCGAGGCCGTCGATTTACGCCTCGTCGTCGTTCTGGACGAGCTCGCCGACGTGGTTCGCGATCCGCGTCGGCATCCTGACGATCGCGCTGAGCGGGTTCTATGTGCTCGACGCCGCGGTCAACCGCGAACGCGGGCACTCCGCCCTGTCGTCGTGGCTCGCGCCGCTCGGCGTCTTCGGCCGGGCGTCGCTTTTCGTCTACTGGATTCACGTCGAACTGGTGTACGGCTACGCAAGCTGGCTCTGGCGCCACCGCCTGCCGTTGTGGGCGACCGCCGCCGCGTTCGTCGCATTCTCCTCGCTCATGTACGGCGCAGTTGTGTTAAGAGATCGGGTGCTCACGCTTCGCCGCCCGCGCAGGTCGGGCGCGGTGACGCACGCAGCACCTGCGTAGGAGGCGTTATGAATCGTCGAGACTTCGCCCGGTTGCTCGCTCTGGGAAGTGCCGCGCCGTTCCTCACGCCAGGCACGGCCTGGCCGCGTCCCGTCGATCTGCCGCCGACGCCGGCGTCGCCCGACGAGCGCTTCTGGAACGCCGTCCGCGATCAGTTCGTCATGCCGAAGGAGCTGACGATGCTGAACGCGGCGAACCTGTGTCCTTCGTCGGCGCCGGTCCTCGAGACGATGTACCGGATGACGAAGGACATGGATCAGGATCCGTCGCAGGACAACCGCGCGAAGCTCGGCGACGGGCGCGAGAACACGCGCAAGCTGCTCGCCGAGTTCCTGCGCGTGACGCCCGAGGAGATCGTCATCACGCGCAACACGAGCGAGTCGAACAACCTCGTCTCGACCGGCATCGATCTCAAAGCCGGCGACGAGGTGCTGCTCACCGCCGACAATCATCCGAGCAACCACACCGCATGGCAGCAGAAGGCGAAGCGGTTCGGCTTCACGGTGAAGGACATCCCGGTTCCGAATCCGCATCCGGGATTCGAGTACTACGTCGAGGCGTTCAGGAAGGCGATCACGCCGCAGACGAAAGTGATCTCGCTCACGCACCTGACGAGCACGGTCGGCGATCTCTTCCCCGCGAAGGAGATCTGCCGCCTCGCGCGCGAGCGCGGCATCCTGACGCTCGTCGACGGCGCGCAGTCCTTCGGCCTGTTCGACGTCGACCTGAGCGACATGCAGCCCGATTTCTACAGCGGCAGCGCGCATAAGTGGCCGTGCGGGCCGAAAGAGAACGGCGTGCTCTACATCAACAAGAACGCGCAGCCGAAGATCTGGGCGAGCATCTTCAGCGCGTACCCCGGACGCGTCGGCATTTCGAAGACTTTCGAAGGCTTCGGGCAGCGCGACGAGCCGGCGATGATCGCGTTCGGCGAGGCGCTCACGTTCCAGACGAAGATCGGGCGCGCGCTCGTCGAGAAGCGCTCGCGCGAGCTGACGACGGCGCTCGTCGAGGGATTGAAGAAGATCGACGGCGTGAAGATCTGGACGAGCCCCGATGCGTCGCGCCGCGCGGCGGTGCTGTCGTTCCAGCCGGGCAACCTCGACGTGCGCAAGCTGTCGCTCGCGCTGTATCAGAAGGACAAGATCGGCTGCGCGACGCGCGGCGGCGAAGATCGTCCCGGGCTCCGCTTCTCGCCGCACTTCTACAACACGCACGCCGACGTCGACCGCACGATCGCGGCGGTGAAGCGCTACATCGCGACGGGCGTGTAGCGCGCGCTGGCCTGGCGGGCCAGGCAGGTCTTTGTGACTTGCCTGACCCGCCCGACCTGCCTGACCCGCCCGACCTGCCTGACCCGCCCGACCTGCCTGACCCGCCCGACCTGCCTGACCCGCCCGACCTGCCTGACCTGCCTGACCTGCCTGACCCGCCCGACCTGCCTGACCTGCCCGGCCTGCCCGGCCTGCCAGGCCTTCCCTAGAATCGCACGCCGAATGCGACGCGGTACGTCCGGCCGCCGGTCTGCCCGCCAAAGGGCGCCGGGTAATCCTGCTGCCGCGTTGTCTGGCCGAACTGCGGCCCCTGGATCACGCCCGTGCGCAGGCCGAGCGCGTCGAGCGGCGTCGATGTGTCCTGCCGATACGTCGTGTTGAACGTAATCAGCTTTTCGTTGTTCAGCAGGTTGAACACGTCGAACTTCAGCCACGGCCGCACCGAGCCGACGACCGGGATGTTGTAGCTCAGGTCGAAGTCGACGAGGCCGTAGCCGGGGAACGTCTGCGAGCCACGGTCGCCGTAGTACACGGTCGACGCGCTCGGCAGATCGGGATACCCGGCAGAGCGCAGGATCGCACGCTGCGCCGCCGTCGGCGCGACGTTCGTCACCCTCACGCTGTAGACCTGGCCCGTGTCGTAGCGCCAGAGGCCCGACGCCGACAGATCGCCGGCGCGGCCGAGGCCGAAGTTGTAGATCGC
This sequence comes from Acidobacteriota bacterium, assembly GCA_003223775.1. Classification (GTDB taxonomy): domain Bacteria; phylum Acidobacteriota; class Vicinamibacteria; order Vicinamibacterales; family CAVVIG01; genus QHWK01. The sequence continues at coordinate 4,204 of QHWK01000027.1, read as the reverse complement.
CCACGTGCGCAGCCGCCCGCGCTCGAAGTTGTTCAGGCGGCCGTCGGGATAGAACTGCGCGGCGTTGAACGCCTCGGGGAAGTCGCCGATGCGCGAGGTCGCGCCCGGCGTGTTGGTCCCCTCGCCTTCGTAGTTGCCGTTGTTGCGCAGCTCCAGCGTGAACTGCCCGTTCAACGTCAAGCGGTTCGAGAGCGTGTAGCGCGACTGGAACACCATGCCGTCGTACACGCGATGCGCGAGATCGGTGTTGCGGTAGACGCGGTTCGACACGAAGCCGGCGTCGATGCCGTTCGCGACCACGTCGGTCGTCCCGTCCGCGCGCGTGATGAAGTCCTCGATGATGCTGCCGACCGTGCGATGCACGTACGCCACTTCGCCGTAGCCTCGGCCGCGGTTCATCGTGACGCCGTAGGACGCGGTGAACTCGTTGGTCAGCGCCGACTTGGTGTTCGGATCGATGAATACGTTGGCGAGCGGCACGGTCACCGATGCGTTATCCGAGTTCACCGGGTAGTTGGCCACGTTCAGCCCCGGCGCGAAACCGAGCCCTTGACCGGCCGGACCCTGATAGAGGCTGAAGATGTCCGCCGGATTGCCGACCGGACTGTTGCCGCCGACCTGCACTTCCTGGTACCGGCCAGAGTACTGACCGAAGCTCAGGTGCACGACATGGCTGCCGCTGCCGGTCACGTCGTAGCTGAGCGCGAGGCGCGGCACGATCCGGTTCGTCCTGACGCCGACGATGTTGCCCGTCGATTCGGCGAGGACGTGCTCGTAGCGCGCGCCGAGGTCCGCCGACAGGTTGCCGTTGATCGCCCAGTGGTCCTGCACGTAGATCGACGAGTTGTCGATATTCAACGTCGCGCCGACGGTCGCCGGATAGAAGTCGATCGACGAATCGCCGGGGACGAACACGGGGATGAGCCGGCCCTGCGAGTCCTTCACCGGCGCGCCCGATGCGTCGGCCAGCCAATCGGTGTTGAACACGTACTGCGTCGCCGACTGCGAGTTGCCGCCGGTGCGCTGGCTGCGGAACCACTCGAAGCCCGCCTTCGTCTGATGGCGGCCGGCGGCGGTCCAGAAGTTCGTCGCCGCGCCGGTGAGCTGGCGGTTGTTGCGCTGCTCGGGATCGCACGCGCAGAAGTACGGCGCGTTGTAGACGAGGCCGAGCGAGTTCGAGAAGAACGGCGAATCGAGGATGTTCGTGCTGGCGGGCCCGCCGTCGCCCTGGAACTCGAAGTGCCGCTGCGAGTACTGCGCCTCGACGAGCGTACCGCCGCCAAAGACGCCCTTGTAGTTGGTGTAGTAGTAGGCGTTCGGCAGGCTGCGCGTGATCAGGCTCCGCGGATCGGCGATCAGGCTGAAGAGGCCCGAGGTGTTCGTCGTGGTGCGCGCGTTGTTCAGATACGCGCCCTGAATCGTGTGGTTCTGCGCGATGGTGCCCGTGAGCTTCACCTCGCCGCGCTTGTTCAGGTCGTTCTGGATCACCTGGACGCTGGTCTGCTGGACCGTCTGCGGCGTGTCCACTCCCGCGTAGCGGCCGGCGCCGAAGAACCATAGATGATCCTTCGCGATCGGCCCGCCGAAGGTGCCTTCGTACGTCTGCTGGTTGATGCTCGGGCGCACGATCGCGGGATTCCGGCTCTTCTCGAACGGCGTCTCGTCGGTCCACGCCGGGTTCAGCAGGTTCACGCGCCCGCTGCCCGAGAACTTGTTGCCGCCGCTCTTGGTGATCGCGTTCACGACGCCGCCGCTGAAGCGTCCGTACTCGGCGGAGATGCCCGAGGTGAGCACCTGCGTCTCCTCGATCGCGTCCTCGATGAAGAGGTTCTGCGGGTTCGCGAACAGATTGTCGTTCACGTCGACGCCGTTCACCATGAAGATGTTGTCGAAGGCGAACGAGCCGTTGATCGCGAGCTGTCCGCCGTTCGGCGTGTTCTCGGTCACCGCGGGCGACAGCGTCGCGATCCCCTGCAGCGTCCGCGGCGTGGCGAGCGCCTCGACCTCGTCGTGCTTGATGTTGGTGCCGACGATCGGCGTCGCAATCGGCGCCGGCGTTTCAGCCACGACCTGGACGGTCTCCGACACACCGGCCGGACGCAAGGTCACGCTCTGCTCGACGACGAGGCCGAGCGCGACGTTCGTCTCGCGCTTCACGGTCGCGAAGCCGGACAGCTCGAACGACGCGGTGTAGATGCCGGGCGGCAGGTTGGGGAGCGTGAAGCCACCAGTCGAATCGGTCACGACGGTGCGCGGACCCTGGAGCGTCGGCGAGGTCACCATGACTGTCACGCCTGGAACGGCGAGCCCCTGCTCGTCGTGAACGGTTCCGCGGATCGTGCCGGTCTGCACGCCTTGCGCGTGCGCCAGCGTGCTGAGGCCGCACAGCGCCCACGCGAGCGCGAGCGTACGTACGCACTTCATATGATCGAATCTCCTTCGTGTATGCATGACATCCATGATCGATTCTAGGCACGCGCTCGTCGCCGCCCGCGCGCCGCTTCGCGCGCGCAGGCCTCGATCGATGTCGGCGAATCCAATGATCTGGAAAATGCGCGGCTCAGGTGTCCGCCGGCGCGCAACGGAATGACCGAACGTTGCGGAATCGAACTGAAGGGTGATGCCGTCAGCGCGCCGGCGTGTTCGGCTCCGGGCGCTTCGGCGCGTCGGTCTTGATGTCGTTGAAGTTCAGCAGCGTGTTGAAGAGCATGTTGAACTCGCCGAAGTTCTGCCACCGGTAGCACGGGTTGCCGGCGAACAGAATCACGCGGCCTTTGCCCGACGGCTGATCGATGATCGCCGGGCGATTGCGGATCTCCGTCGCGCCGCGCATCAGACCGCTCAGCACGTGATCGTCGCCGCCCGGGTAGCGCATCAGGACGCTCTGCGGCGTGGGCGGCGGCGTCGCAGGCGGGGCGTCGAACGGGTTCGCGCCCGTCTGCACGGTGAGCAGCGGACCGTTCGCGTAGCGCACCGGAATCATCCGGCGCTCGTAGCCGTAGAAGATCGGATGCTCGGGCCGCAGAATCTCAGCGTCGATGATCGCGCCGGGCGAATAGAACTGCGCTGACGTCCGCGCGGCGTCGATGTTCGGCGTGACGCCGAATTCCGCCGGGAGGAAGCTCGCCGTGCCGAGCGTCACCAGCACGCCGCCGGCTTTCACGAACTTGTCGATCTCGGCGACGCCTTCGAGGCCCATGCCGCCCGTGATGTCGTCCGATTCGCCGTACATCCCGAGGGTCCTGAACTCGTCGCTCTTCTTGTACGCGATCGGCGTCGCGCGCGGCTCGATGTCGAACACGAGGCGCTTCGCGGTTCCCGCCTGATTGGGAATCACGATGACGTCGTACTTCGATTTCAGATCGCCGCGGCGGATCTGTTCCTTGTAAATGAGATCGAACGGCACCTCGAACTTGTCGAACGCGTAGCGCACCCAGCCGACGTCCTGCGTCGAGCCCCACGTCGAGTACACGGCGATCTTCGGCAGATCGAGATCGTGCATGGGGACCGAGGGCGGCGCCGGCAGCGCCACCGCCGTCAGGCCGAGCCATTCGATCGCCGATCGCACCTTCCCGGCGTCACCGCTGACGACGAACGAGCCCGCGGGGAAGACGGCATCGCCGTGCTTGAATTCCTTCTCCGTCGCCTGCACCTTCAGGTCCTTCAGGCGCTCGCGCAGCGTGATCATGGCGTTCGAGCCGGTGTGCGCGACGGCGAAAGTCGACCCCGTGCCGGCGACGATGCCGGCGAGCTTCACCTCGGCAACCGGATCGACCGCGACGTCGAGGATCGCTTTGTCCGCGATCTCGCGCACGTCCGTGTGGCTCATCAAGCCCATCGTCCACGACGCGTCGTCGTAGGTGCGGAGGCTCGGATCGGGGTAGACCTGCTTTTCGAGGAGAATCTTTGCGAGCCGCGCGTACGGCTGATCGCGCTTGACGACATACGAGCCGGCGCGGAACTCGCCTTCCTTCAGCTTCACGTCGCTCTTCGCCTTGCCGACTTCGATGCCCTGCATGCGAAGCATGTTGACGAGGCGCGCGACGCGCGTCTCGTCGCGCTGCCCGGCGGGAATCACGTAGCCCGCCACCGCCTCCTTCCGCCCCGTCTCGACCGAGTTGCGCGACTTGACGTAGAAGTTCTCGAGGATCACCTTCGCGAACTGCGACGTGTACTGCAGCGCAGTCAGCACGCCGGTCTCGCC
>QHWK01000705.1 GCA_003223775.1 Acidobacteriota bacterium | reverse complement strand
GGCGCGTCCCGCGCGGCCGCCGTCGTAATATAACGGCGTGATGAAAGCCTCGCTGATCGTCGCCGCGGTTGCGGCCGGCGCGTTGTCGCTCGTCGCGCTCCAGGGCATTCCCGGACAGAAGCCGCACGCCGCGTCCTTCGGTGTCGTCGAGGCGGGCATCCCCGAGATGCGCGACGCGATGGCGAAGGGACGCGTGACCTCGCGCGAGCTCGTCGCGCAGTACCTGATGCGCATCGCCACCTACGACCATCGCGTGCACGCGGCACTCGCGGTCAACCCGCGCGCGCTCGCCGAGGCCGACGCGCTCGATCGCGAGCGCGCGGCCGGCCGGCTGCGCGGCCCGCTGCACGGCATCCCGGTCGCGCTCAAGGACAACATCCACACGACCGACATGCCGACCACCGGCGGCGCGCTCGCCTTCGCCGGCTACGTGCCGCCGTACGAGGCGACGCTCACGAAGAGCCTGTTGGACGCCGGCGCGATCATCGTCGCGAAGACGGGAATGACCGAGCTCGCGAACTGGGTGGCCGGCAATCCCGATCCGATGCCGGGCAACTACAACGCGGTCGGCCGCTTCGGCTACAACCCGTACGATCCGCGGCCCGATCCGCGGGAGGCGACCTTCGACGGACGGCCGGCGCTGCAGACCGGCGGATCGAGCTCCGGCATCGGCACCGCCGCGAGCTTCTGGGCCGCGAACGTCGGGAGCGACACCGGCGGATCGATCATCAGCCCGTCGAACGCGAACATGCTCGTCGGCATCCGGCCGACGATCGGGCGCGTCAGCCGCTACGGCGTGATTCCGATCACCGCCGATCACGACACGGCGGGGCCGATGGCGCGCACCGTCGCCGACGCCGCGATCATGCTCGGCGCGCTCGAGGGCGCGGCGCCCGATCCGCACGATCCCGCGACGACTACGTGCACGCCGCCGCCCGGCCGCGACTACACGAAGTTCCTCAAGGCGGACGCGCTGAAGGGCGCGCGGATCGGCATCCCGCGCGCGTTCTACTACGACCGCATCGCGCTCAACGGCGACGCGCCCGGCCGCCCCGAGGGCATCGGGACGACGACGACGATCACCGCGGGCCGCGGCGGCCTCAACCCGGCGCAGGCGAAGGCGATGAACGAAGCGATCGACGTGTTGAAGCAGCAGGGCGCGATCGTGGTCGATCCGGCCGACGTGCCGAGCTTCGCCGCGAAAGATCCGAAGGACAACTTCGCCGCGTGGGACTTCTGCTCCGGCGCCGAGCACGCGAAGGGCAGGGACGAGCAGTGCTCGGTGAACTTCAAGTACGGGATGAAGCGCGACTTCAACGCGTGGCTGAACACGCTCGGATCGTCCGCGCCGGTCAAGACGCTCACCGAGCTGCGCGAGTGGAATCTCGCGCATCAGAAAGCGGGCGCGATCAAGTACGGCCAGTCGCGCCTCGACATCTCCGACGAGATGGACCTCGTTGGTGATCGCGCGCGCAACGACGCGGACGACAGGAAGGACAAGCTGCTCAGCCGCGACAAGGGCATCGACGGCGCGCTGAAGGCGAACCGCCTCGACGCGATCCTGACGCCCGGGGGCGCGGGCGCCGGCCTCGCCGCGCGCGCCGGCTACCCGATCGTCGTCGTGCCGTTCGCGATGGTGCCCAACGCGCCGACGCCGCCGTTTCCCGCCGGCTTCGACGCCAGGCCGGGACCGTTCGGCGTCGGCTTCACCGGAACGGCGTGCAGCGAGCCGCGGCTGATCGAGCTCGCGTACGCGTTCGAGCAGGCGACGAAGAAGCGCGTGCCGCCGGCCTCGACGCCGTAGCCGTGGCGGCCGACGACGGCACGAACCGCGGCGCGGCGCGTCCTGGGTCGGGCCCCGCCGTGTGGCTGTTCTGGTCCGCAGTCTGGCTCGCGCTCGTGTTCGTCGGCGCGAAGCTCGCGTATCTCGCCGCGCGCCGCGATCCCGGCACAGCCGACAGCGGCGCCGATCTCCTCTCGCTCGCCGCGATCACCTACCGCGACGTCGTGTTCGTGATCGGCGCGTGGGCGATCGCGCGCGCAGCCGTGGCCGCGCTCCGCTTCTCGCGGATCGCGTCTGGCGCGGTCGCCGTGCTCTTCGCCGCGTTCGCCGCGATCGTGTCGCTGTACGCGATCGCGAGCGTCATCGCGTTCGGCATCCTCGGCGGGTTCCTCACCTACTCGCTGCTCCAGTTAATCGGCAGCGTGCGGATGATCGAATCGTCGGCGCACCGGCGCGGCTCGGCCGCCTCGCGCCAGCGCTCGCGCTCGCGTGGATCATCGTCGGCCAGCGGACGTTCGTCGCCGAGTGGGCGACGCACTACGACTGGCGCATCGCGGACAACGCGCCGTGGATTCTCGGATCGACGTGGTTTCAGGCGATGACGACCGGCGAGCGGCCGGTCCGGCTGACCGATCAATTCGACGCCGCCGACCTCGCGGACTTCGAGCCGATCGGCCAGCGCACGGCCGTGCCGCTCGCGGCGCCCGCCGCGCGCCGCCGCGCCGCGCCGCCGCGCGCCGCGCCCCGCCCGCCGAACGTGATCCTCTTCGTCCTCGAGTCGGTCGCGCTCCGGTGGACCAGCTTCGGCGGCCGCTACGACGCGACGCCGGTGTTGAAGAGCGAGGCGGCGCGGGCGCTGGTCGTCGACAACATGTACGCGC
>QHWK01000792.1 GCA_003223775.1 Acidobacteriota bacterium | reverse complement strand
ATCCGGATCTGCAGGGCACTTACGATCTCGCCACGCTGACGCCGCTCGAGCGCGCCGCCGGGACGCCGCCTGTGCTCACCGACGAGCAGGCCGCGAAGCTGGAGGCGCAGGTCGCGAAGCAGAAGGACCTGCTGGCCGGCCCGGTGGACGGCAATCGCAAGGCGCCGCCCGCCGGCGGCGACGGTTCGCCGGGGCCGTACGGCAACGTCGGCGGCTACAACAATTTCTGGCTCGATCCAGGATCGCACTACACGTCGATCGATGGACGGAAGCGCGCGTCGCTCGTGATCGATCCGCCCGACGGACGCGTGCCGCCGCTCACGCCCGACGCGCAGAAGCGCCGCACGAGCGATGCCTACAACCGCCGCCCGACGTCGGACGAGGGGGCGCGCGAAGACGATCCCGGCTTCGAAGGGGCCGAGGCGTACAACGATCCCGAGATCCGCCCGCTCGCCGAGCGCTGCCTCGTCGGGTTCAGCTCGACGTCGGGTCCGCCCATTCTGCCGACGTACTTCTACAACAACCTGCACCAGATCGTGCAGACGCCGGACACCGTGCTGATCCTCACCGAGATGGTGCACGACGCGCGCGTGATCCGGATGAACGCGCAGCACGCGCCGCCGACGGTGCGCAAATGGCTCGGCGATTCGATCGGCCGCTGGGACGGCGACACGCTGGTCGTCGAGACGACGAACTTCACCGACAAGACGCGGTTCCGCGGATCGTCGCCGAACCTGAAGGTGACCGAGCGCTTCACGCGCCTCGATGTGCGCACGCTGCGCTATCAGTTCACCGTCGAAGACCCCGAGACCTGGACGCGCCCGTGGACGGCGGAGTACGCGTGGCCGACGACGAGCGATCTGCTCTACGAGTACGCGTGCCACGAGGGCAACTACGCGCTCGGCAACATCCTGCGCGGCGCCCGGCTGAAGGAAAAAGAGGAGGCGGAGAAAAAACGCTAGATGCGCTGCCCGGCCGGCGCGGTGCTGGCGGCCGCGATCGCGGCGTCGGGCTGCGCGCATCCGCCGAAGCCGGCTGCGCCGCGCAGCGCGACGGCCTCTCCTTCATCCCGCCCTTCGCCTCGTCCAACACTTCCCGCGCTCGTTCCGGCGCCTGCCATCGTCGAGCTCGGCGCTGACGAAGGATTCACGCTCGGCGCCGGAACGGTCGTCGCCGCGGCGTCCTCCGATCCGGCGGTGCAGGCGCGCCGCACGGCAGCTGTCCGAGTGGATCCGTCGATCGACCGGCATCGCGATCGCCGTGACGAACGCTTCGTCCGGCGCGCAGGCCTCGGCCATCGACCTGGTCGTCGACGCGCAGCGCACGACGGGCGTGGAAGGCTACGAGCTCACGATTTCCCCGCGGCGGGTGACGCTCGCCGCGTCGACGCCGGCCGGCCTCTTCTACGCGACGCAGACAGTTCGGCAGCTCCTGCCGTACTGGTCGGAGTACGAGGCGGTCGCCTTCCCGCAGCCGCAGGCCGCGACGCTGCCGAGCCTCCGCATCCGCGACAGCCCGCGCTTCGAGTGGCGCGGCGCGATGCTCGACGTGGCGCGCCACTTCTTCTCCGTCGACGACGTGAAGCGCTTCATCGATCTCGAAGCGCTGCACAAGATGAACCGCCTGCACCTGCACCTCGCTGACGACCAGGGCTGGCGGATCGAGATCCGGAAATGGCCGGATCTCACGGCGAAAGGCAGCGTCACCGAAGTCGGCGGAACGCCCGGAGGCTTCTACACGCAGGCGCAGTTCGCCGAGATCGTGTCGTACGCGGCGGAGCGGTTCGTGACCGTGGTGCCGGAAATCGACATGCCGGGACACACGAACGCGGCGCTCGCCTCCTACGCGGCGCTCAACTGCAGCGGCCAGGCGCCGCCGGCGTTCACCGGCATCGACGTCGGCTTCAGCGCGCTGTGCGTCGACAAGGAGATCACCTATCGCTTCCTCGACGACGTCGTGCGCGAGATTGGCGGGCTGACGCCCGGACGGTATTTCCACATGGGCGGCGACGAGGCGCGGAAGCTGACCGCGGATCAGTACCGCGCGTTCGTCGAGCGCGTGCAGACGATCGTGCAGGCGCACGGCAAGGAGATGATCGGCTGGGACGAGACTGCGGCGGCGGCGCTCGCGCCGACTTCGATCGTGCAGCACTGGCGGCCCACGGCGACACGCGGCTCGGCCTCGATTGGGCCGGCCGCATTCCGGTGAAGGCGTCCTACGACTGGGATCCGGCGGCGCTCGTGCCGGGCGCCCGAGCGATTCTCGGCGTCGAGGCGCCGCTCTGGTCCGAGACGGTCGCGAACATGCGCGACGTGGAGTTTCTCGCGATGCCGCGGATCGCGGCGATCGCGGAAGTGGGCTGGTCGCCGCAGGACACGCGCGGCTGGGAGGATTTCAGCGCGCGGCTCGGCGCGCAGGCGCCGCGGTGGACCGCGCTCGGCATCAACTTCTACCGCGCGCCGGAGATTCCCTGGAAGTAGCGCGAGCGTCCGCTACGCGATGATGTCGTGGATCACGGTACCCGACACGTCCGTGAGCCGGAAGTCGCGGCCGCTGTAGCGGTACGTCAGCTTCGTGTGATCGATCCCGAGCAGATGGAGAATCGTCGCGTGCAGGTCGTGCACGTGGACCGGTTTGTCCACCGCCTTGAACCCGAAGTCGTCGGTCGCCCCGTACACCACGCCGCCCTTCACGCCGCCGCCCGCGAGCCACATCGAGAAGCCGAACGGATTGTGATCGCGCCCGTTCTGCACCTGTCCCGCGCCGCCGCCGATCTCCATCACCGGCGTCCGCCCGAACTCCGATCCGCAGACGACGAGCGTGTCCTTGAGGAGGCCGCGCGACTTCAGATCCTTGATGACGGCGGCGAACGGCTGATCGGAGTCCTTCGCGTTCTTGCGGTGCGCCTGGATGTCGGCGTGCGCGTCCCACGGATCGCCCTTGGCGTAGTAGACCTGCACCATGCGGACGCCGCGCTCGGCGAGGCGCACCGCCATCAGGCAGCCGCGCGCGGTGCTGCCCGGTCCGTACAGCTTCAGCGTCGCCGCGCTCTCCTTGCGGATGTCGAAGACGTCGGGCGCTTCGGTCTGCATCCGATACGCCGTTTCCATCGACTGGATCGCCGCCTCGAGCTTCGGATCCTTGACCGCCTCGCTCGCCATCTGCATCCGGTTCAGCGACTCGAGGAGATCGAGCTCGCGGCGCTGCTCGGTGAGCGTGAACTTGTCGTTGTGGATGTAGGAGATCAGCGTCTTCGGGTCGAAGTTCTTGCCGACGAGCGCCTCGTCTGTCTGCTTCTCAGCCTTGTCGATCTTGTCCGCGATGAACGTGCCCTGGTGCACCGCCGGCAGGAACGCGCTGTTCCACAGCGGCGGCCCGACCGTCGTCGGCACGTCGGGGCAGAGCACGACGTAGCCGGGCAGGTTCTTGTTGTCGGTGCCGAGGCCGTAGGTGAGCCACGAGCCGAGCGAGGGCCGGCCCACCTGCGTGTGGCCGGTGTTCATCATCAGCATCGACGGTTCGTGATTGGGGATGTCGGTATACATCGAGCGGATCAGGCAGATGTCGTCCACGCGACTTCATCAGCGCGCCGGTCTTGCGCTCGGTGGCGATCGAGCCGCCGGGCAGCGGCTGCCCGTGGTACTTCTCGAGCATCGGCTTCGGATCGAAGCTGTCGACCTGCGAGAGGCCGCCGTTCATGAAGAGAAAGATGACGCGTTTGGCCTTCGCCGCGTGATCCAGGCGCCGCGGATCGATCGTCCCGTCCTGCGCGAACGATCCGGCGGCGCGGGCGATCGATTCGCCGACGAGGCTCGCGAAGGCGAGCATGCCGAACCCGTTGCCGATGCGGCAGAGCGCGTCGCGGCGTGAAATCGGATTCCGTGATTTGTGCAGACCCATATCAGTCGATGAAGAGGAATTCGCTCGAGCTCAAAAGAATCTTGACGTAGCGGCCCCACGGCGTCGGCGGCAGCAGCTTCGGATCGTCCTTCTTCGAGCTGCCGGGCAGGACGCCCGCCATCATGCCGACTTCGTCTTTGTCGGGTTTCTGGCCTGCGCCGCGCTCGCCGTCGGCGGCCGGCGCCGGCTTGCCTTCGTCGCCTGACGCCTGCTTCGTGTCCTTGACGCGCTTGCGCTCCTCGTACGCTTTCAGCGGCTCGGTCGCGAGGAACGAGAGGCCGGCCTTCACTTCGACGTCCGTCGCGGCGCGGCCGAAGATCAGGCGATACGCCTTCTGGATGCGCGCCGTGTTGTTCTCTTCGTGGACGATGCGCCGCGCGAGCAACTCGCCCTGCTGCTGCATGAAGTCGCTGTTCATCAGGAACAGCCGCTGCAGCGGCACGCTCGTCGTGAAGCGCTTCTCCGCCGACAGGTTCGGGCTCGGGAAGTCGAACAGCTGCAGGAAGTCGTCCAGCTTGTACCGGCTCACCTTGCCGTATACCGTGCGCCGCGCGAACGACGGCGTCAACGGAGACGAAGGGCCGCCCGTCTTCAGATCGAGCGCGCCGGAGACGAACAGGAGCGAATCGCGAACCTGCTCCGCCGTCATGCGGCGCCGCTCGACGCGCCAGTACAGCCGGTCGGCCGCGTCCTTCTCGAAGCTCTTCGCGTCGTGGTCGGCGCTCAGCTGATACACCGCGCTCGTCATGAGCTGGCGGTGCAGCTGCTTGATCGACATCTTGTTCTCGACGAAGGTCTGCGCGTGCTTCCAGACGCGATTGACGATGACGCGCGTCGAGATCGGCTGGGCGAGGATGGCGTCGGCAAGCTCCAGCCGTCCGCTGCCTTTCGTGAAGGGCGCCGGCTCGGCGGTCGACAGAATGGTCAGAAAGTGCCGCGCCTCTTCGTCGCCCAGATTGTACGGACTCCCGCGCTTGCTGACCTTCAAGTCGACGGGCTTCTCGACGTCGGCGACGCCGTGCACGAACGCGTACTTCGGCGGCTGCGTCTTGCGCAGCGCGTCGAGGTCGCTCCGGAGCGCGTCGATGTAGCGGCGGCGGTCGGCGCCGAGCTGCCGCTCGAGGCCCCATCCGCGGAACGACACGAGGCCCGGCTTGATGCGATCGAACATCTGCGCGGGATCGAAGCCGTCCTGCAGATCGCGCTGGAAGACGTCGGTCCACAGATTGTTCTTCTCGACGGGGAGACTCTTGAGCTCGAGGCCGCAGCCGGGGCAGAAGTCGTCGTTCGTCACGAAATCGCTCGGCAGCTTGCCCGGCTCCTTCTTCTTCGTGCCGGGGAGCGCCTTCGCGGCGATGATCTCGTTCTCGTCCTTGATCTCTTTCTTCTCGAACATCACGTCGACGAGCCGCGTCTGGAACTCGTCGGCGAGCGTCTTCGCCTCTTTCTCGCTGCCGCCGCCCTTCACCATCTCCTGCCACTTCGTGAGGTACGGATAGAACTTCGGCGGCTTCGCGAGGAATTTCAGCCAGCGGTCGAACAGCTCGAAGTCGAGCTTCTCGGCGTCGACGACGCGCGGGATCTCTTCCTTCGGCTCGCCGGTCACCTTCCACGCCGCGACCATGTACTTCGACGCCTGGAGCGCGAGCGTCTCGCCGAGCTGCGTCGACTCGGTGCGCAGGAACTCCTCCAGCAGCTTCTCCTTCTTCTCGATCTTCTTGTCGTGCTCGTCGTACTCGTCGACGACGCTCTTCGGCGCGAGCGGATACTCCTTGTAGGTGGTGTCGAGGAAGACCCCGGCGAGCGAGTAGTAGTCGGTCGTCGGGATCGGGTCGTACTTGTGATCGTGGCAGCGCGCGCAGCCGACCGTCAGGCCGAGGAAGCCGCGCGACACGACGTCCACGCGATCGTGGCGCTCGTCGGCGCGCGTGATCTCCACCGCGCCGTTGTCGTAGAACCACGGGCCGAGGCCGAGGAAGCCGAGCGCCGGCAGCGTACGCGCTCGCGTCGCCGG
>QHWK01000791.1 GCA_003223775.1 Acidobacteriota bacterium | reverse complement strand
CAGTCTGCCGAGCCGCGTGGAGATTCGTCCGGCGATGCCGCCGATCTCAGGCAAACGATAGCGGGCAGCGAGAAAGGCTGACATGGACGCGCTCGACAAGCACCGCCAGGCGCTCGAGGTTCACGAGACGATGATGGGACAGGGACGCGGCCGTCTCGCGGTGGCGATGGACCTGCTCACGGACGCGCTCGCCATGATCGGCCAGCACAGCGTCTACTGCCAGAGCACTCGCGTGCCCGGACGGCCCACGCTCGACATCGCGTTCGTCATCGAGCAGATCGGCGACGCGAATGCCATCGTGCCGCACCTCCTGCATCAGCGACTCGCTGAACGCATTGAGGCCGGACTTCGACGCGCAGTAGGCGGCGGCTTCAGGAAACGCGTTCTTGCCGGCCAGGCTGCTGATGTTGATGATCCAGCCGCCGCCGCGCTTCCGCAGGTGCGGCAGCGCGGCGCGGCAGCAGTAAAAGACGCCGGTGAGGTTGGTGTCGATCACGTCGTGCCATTGTTCGACCGACATGCTCGAGACCGGCGTGAAGACGCCGACGCCCGCGTTGTTCACCACGATATCGATGCCGCCGAAGTGCGACGAGGCGGCGCTGAACGCG
>QHWK01000790.1 GCA_003223775.1 Acidobacteriota bacterium | reverse complement strand
ATCGTCCTGGCGGATCGATTCGCCGGCGGCGAGTGGATCGGCGACGAGGCGGTGCAGCTCGTCGCGCAGCTCTCGCGGAGCGCGCCGCGCGCGATCCTGCTGTGCGCCGGCGCGTCGCAAAGAGAGCTCGTCGATCGCGCCGTGCGCGACTGGAACATCCCGCGCGCGCAGCTGTTCGGATCGGCGCCCGAAGCGCTCGCGGGCGGCGCACGCGCGCTCGCCGCGCTCGCCGCCAACGCGTCGCCGCGCGACGTGGCGCTGTCGGTGCTCGGCCTGCCACCGGATCACACGGTCATTCCGTGGCAGGACGCGACGCTCGCCGGCTTCGCGCTCACGCGGCTCCTCGACGAGCCGTCGCGGCGCGCGCTCGCCGCGCGCGTCGGCGCGCTCTGGCCGCCGGGGCCTTATGCGCTCGCGTCAGCGGCGGCCATCGCGATCGACGCCGCGGCCGGACGCACGCGCCGGATCGTGAGCGTCTTCGTCGCGCCCGACACGTCCGCAGGAGTGCAGACGCGCACCGGCGCGCTGCCCGTGCGGCTCGGCGCCGCCGGCATCGTCGAAGTGATCGTGCCTTCGCTTTCCGCGGTTGAGAGAATCGCCCTGGAGAACGCTATGCAGGTCTAAGCGTGTGGGCCCTGATCCAGGATGTGCTCCTGGATCCGATCCAGGATCTGATCCTGGATGTGATCCTGGATCCGATCCAGGATCTGATCCTGGATCCGATCCTGGATCCGACAGGCGCCCGTTACGTCCCGTACACGGGGCGGTGCAGCGAGAGGCCGCCGGCGAAGTCGGCGAGCTGCTTGCGGAGGATCAGGCGGCCGCGATGCAGGCGCGACTTCAGCGTCTGGTCTTTGACGCGCAACATCGCGCTCGCCTCCTCGGTCGACATCCCCTGGATATCGCGCAGCATCACCGGCGCGCGATAGATTGCCGGCAGCGCGAGAATGGCGCGGAACACGCGCGTGCGCAGCTGCGAGCGCAGGAGCCGTTCGTCGGCGAGATCGCTCCAGTCGGCGACGTCGCTTCGATGCGACGGCTCGCGGCCGGCATCGGTGTCGGCGCCCGCCTGCTGCGCGCCCTCGTCCTGCGAGCGCTGATACTTCGCCGTGCGCAGCCGAGACATCGCGGCGTTGAACGTGATCCGGTAGATCCACGACGACAGCGCGGCGTCGCCGCGGAAGGCGTCGATCTTCCGGTAGACCTTGAAGAGCACGTCCTGCGTCACCTCTTCGGCGTCCTCGCGGTTGCGGAGATACCTGAAGGCAAGCTGGTAAATTTTGACGCCGTATTCGTTGGCGAGATCCGTCAGCGCGCGCTCGTCCCCGGCCTTGAGGCGCGCCAGCAGCTCATCCTGGGCCGACCGTGCTGCTGCATCCTGCATGGGTTTGTCCCTCGTTGGGGACATAAACCCCGAGGCAGCGCCGAATATTCCACGTCTGAACTAAGTCGCTAAGCTGCTGAAATCGAAGATGTTGGCGAAATGACCCGCAACACGCTCGGCCGCTTCGTCCAGCTCGACCGGGCGCCCGAGCAGCCTGGATAGCGAGGTGATCCCCCGATCGCCGATGCCGCAGGGGACGATCAACGAGAAATAGTCGAGGTTGGCGTTGACGTTGAGGGCGAACCCGTGGCTCGTTACCCAGCGCGCGATGCGGACGCCGATGGCCGCCAGTTTCTCGCGGCCGACCCAGACGCCCGTCAGCCCCTCGACGCGTTCGGCGGCAATGCCGTAGTCGCGGGCCGTGCGAATGAGGACCTCCTCGAGATCGCGGACGTAGCGGTGCACGTCGCGCCGGTCGGGATTGAGATCGACGATCGGATAGCCGACGAGCTGTCCTGGTCCGTGATACGTGACATCGCCGCCGCGGCCCGCCTCGAACACTTCGATGCCGCGCGCCGTGAGCGCTTCGTCGGTCGCCAGGATGTGCGATCGACCGCCGTCGCCGCGCACGCCGAGCGTGATCACATGGGGATGCTCGAGCAGCAGCAGCGTATCGCCGATGTGGCCGAAGCGCCGCTCCTCGACGAGCGACCGCTGCAGCGCGAGCGCCTCCGCGTACGGCACGACGCCGAGCCTGCGGACGTCGAGCGCGCGCGTCCGAGCGCCCTCTGTGTCCTCGGCGACCCGCCCGGCCTGCCCG
>QHWK01000026.1 GCA_003223775.1 Acidobacteriota bacterium | reverse complement strand
CCGTCACGCCGCGGAGTTCTTGGCTCCCTTCTCCAGTTTCTGCAATTCCTCGTAATGCCGGCGCTGGTCCGCCGTCAGGTCGCGCGGCAGCTGGACGTCGACCGTCGCGTACAGATCGCCGTGCTCGTTCGCCTTGCCGGTGGCCGGCATGCCGTGGCCTTTCAGCCGGAACACCTGCGCGTGCTGCGTCGTCGGCGGAATCTTGAGGCGCAGCGACTTGCCGGCGAGCGTCTGCACGTCGGCTTCGCCGCCGAGGACCGCCGTCGTCAGCGGAACCGGCACGCGCGTGTAGAGATCGCGCCCCTTGCGCTCGAACTGCGCGTGCGGCGTCGTCCGGATGCGGAGGTAGAGATCGCCGGCGCCGGCGCCGCCCGATCCCTGTTCGCCTTCGCCGGAGACGCGAACGCGCGCGCCCTCGCCGACGCCGGCGGGAATCCGCACGTCGACGGTTCGCGTCTGGCCGTCGTGCTGGATCGCGAAGCGCCGCGTCGTGCCGTGATACACGTCCTCGAGCGGCAGTTCGATCTCCTGCTCGACGTCGCGCCCCGCGCGCGCGCGCGCGGCGCGGGCGCGTCCGCCGCGGCTGCGCGGCTCGCCGGCCGGGGCGCCGCCGAAAAATGTCTGGAAGAAATCGGAGAACGGGCTGTCGCCGCCGAACATCTCGTTCACTTCTTCCTGCGTCATCGTGCGGTGGCCGCCCTGGCCGCGGCCCGTGTTGACGTTCCAGCCGCCGAACTGGCTCGGATCGAAGCCGCCGCCGCCGGCGCCGGCCTGCTCGTAGGCGCGCCAGTTGGCGCCGAGCTCGTCGTACTTCTTGCGCTTCGCCGGATCGCCGAGGACCTCGTTGGCTTCGTTGAGGTCCTTGAAGCGCGCCTCCGCCGTCTTGTCGCCCGGGTTGACGTCGGGATGGTGCTTGCGCGCCAGCTTCCGGAACGCCTGCTTGATTTCCTTCTCGCTCGCCGTCTTCGGAACACCGAGCGTGGAGTAGTAGTCTTTGAAGTCCATACGAAATCGACGTAGGGCGACCCTTTCAGGGTCGCCAGCGGCGAGGCTGAAAGCCTCGCCCTACAGATTTTGCAACGCTCTACTCAGTCAGTCGTCGATCCCGAGCATTCGCGTCAGCGCGTCCAGTTCCTGCGAGAGGCGCCGCCGCGCGTCGCGCGCCGAGAGCCCGTCCTCGCGCATGAGCGGCCGCAGCCGCTGCACGACCTCCGCGATCTCGAGCAGCCGCTGCACGCCCGCCAGGTTGATCCCGCCGTCGTCCACCAGCCGCTTGATGAGCTTCAGACGCTCCAGCTCGTCGCGCGAGTAGAGCCGCATGCTCCCGATCGTTCGCGACGGCTGCACCAGGCCGAGCCGCTCGTACTTCCGCAGCGTCTGCGGGTGCATGCCGAGCATGCGCGCCGCCACGCTGATGAAGAAGAGGTTCTGATCCACGGCCATAAAGGCTGCTCGCAAACCTTGCGCCGATCGAAGTATAGGCATTGATACGAGTCGTGTCAACGTTAACTTGAGTATTCTGAAGAGGAGTTGATCCAGGGATCCGACCTCCTCACCATCGCGCTGCTCGTCGCGCTGGAAGGACTGCTGAGCGCGGACAACGCGATGGTGCTCGCCGTGCTCGTGCTCGGCCTTCCCAAACGCCAGCAGCGAAAAGCGCTCCGCTACGGCATCGTCGGCGCGTTCGTCTTCCGCGGCGCGGCGATACTGCTCGCCGTCTACCTCATCAAGCTCGGCTGGGTGAAGCTCCTCGGCGCCACCTACCTGATGTACCTCGTCTACCGCCACTTCGGCGGCGGGCAGACGGCGGAGGAGCGCCGCGCCGCGCCGCCGGCGCAGCCGTGGCTCGGGCTGACGGCGTTCTGGGCGACGGTCGTGAAAGTGGAGCTCACCGACATCGTGTTCGCGATCGATTCGATCCTGGTCGCCGTCGCGATGTCGCCGAAGACATGGGTCATCCTCACCGGCGGCGTCCTCGGCATCGTCATGATGCGCATGGTGATCGGGCAGCTCCTCGCGCTCGTCGAGCGCTATCCGGCGCTCGTGGACGGCGCCTTCGTCATCATCGCCTGGGTCGGCTTCAAGCTCCTGGTCGAATACCTGCATAGCGCCGGGTATATCGCCCTCGAGATCCCGAAGTGGCTCTCGCTCGGGCTCATCGTGGTGATCTTCGCGATCGCGCTCGGATACTCGATGATGACGGAAAAAAAAGGAGAACGCTCCTGAACCTGTTCCGGCCGCGGCGATGGTCCGAGTGGATCGCGCTCGCGCTGCTGCTGGCGCTCATCACGGCCACCGGCGTTTCGGCGGTGTGGTTGTCGCGCTACGCCGTCGCCGTCCACCGGCTGACACGCGGCATCGGCGACACGATCTTCTACGGCGCCGACGGCCAGCCGTGGTTCCGCCTCGACGAGCAGCGGCACGACGTGTCGCTCGACGACATCTCGCTCGATCTGCAGCACGCCGTCGTCGCCGTCGAGGATCGGCGTTTCTATCGCCATCCCGGCATCGATCCGATCGGCGTCGCGCGCGCCGTCGTCCAGGACGTGCGGCATGGCGGCCGCGTGGAAGGCGGCAGCACGCTCACACAGCAGCTCGCGCGGACGCTCTTTCTCTCGAACGTCCGGAGCTACGGGCGCAAGCTGAAGGAAGCGGGGCTCGCGCTCCTCATCGAAGCGCAGCTGACGAAGAAGCAGATCCTGGAGTTCTACCTGAACCGCGTGTATTTGAGCGCGGGCGTGTACGGCGTCGAGACCATGTCGGCGCATTTGTTTCGAAAGCCCGCGCGCGAGGTGACGCTGCCGGAGGCGGCGTTCGTCGCCGGCCTGATTCGCGCGCCGTCGGCACTGTCGCCGTGGACCAACTACGACGGCGCGCTCGAGCGCAGCCACGTCGTGCTCGCGCAGATGCGCGACCAGGGGCTGATCACCCGCGCGCAAGAGGACGCCGCGCGCCGGGTGCGGCCGCGCATCCAGCCGTACCGCCAGCCGAACGACGCGCGCGCCGGCTGGGCGAAGGAATTCCTGCGGCAGCAATTCCGCAACGAATTCGGCGGCGACAACCCGCCCGACTGGCAGGTGCACACGGCGTTTCTGCCCTCGGTGCAGGACGCAGCGGAGCAGGCGGTCGCCGCCGGGCTCGCGCGGCTGCGCCGCCCGGGGCTCGAGGCGGCGCTCGTCGCGATCGATCCGTCCACCGGCGACATCCTCGCGATGGTCGGCGGCGCCAACTACGCGCGCAGCACGTTCAACCGCGCGGCGCGCAGCCGCCGGCAGCCCGGATCCTCGTTCAAGCCGTTCGTCTACGCCGCGGCGCTCGAGCACGGGTACTCGCCCGTGTCGGTGCTCGACAACCTGCGCCACGTGCGCGCGCCGGACGATCCCGAGTGGACGCCGCGCACCGCCGAAGGCGATCAGCCCGACACGCTCACGCTTCGGGCGGCGCTCCTCGAATCGAACAACCCGGCTGCGGCCGATCTGCAGCAGCGCGTCGGCACGCGCAACGTGCTGCGGCTCGCGAGCGACGCCGGCCTGAGCGGCCTGCCCGACGTGCCGTCGCTCGCGCTCGGCACGGGCGTCGTGTCGCCGCTCGATCTCACTGCGGCGTACACGGTCTTTCCCGGCGAAGGCCAGGTCGCGCGGCCGCGCGGCATCATCAGCGTCTTCGACTCGGGCGGCCGGCAGGTGCTCGATCGGCCGATCGAGCGTGAAGACATCATCAGCCCGGCTGCGGCGTTTCAGATGACGAGCATGCTGCGCGACGTCGTCGAGCGCGGCACCGGCGCGCCGGCGCGCGCGCTCGGCGTGCGCGGACCGGTCGGCGGCAAAACCGGCACGACCGACGAGTATCACGACGCCTGGTTCGTCGGGTATTCGACCTCCGTTGTCGCCGGCGTCTGGGTCGGTTTCGATCAGCCGGCGCCGATTGGCCGCGATGCGTACGGCGCGCGCGTCGCGCTGCCGATCTGGGCCGACTTCATGAAGCGCACGGCACGTCAATTGCCTGCGCGGGAGTTTACGGTTCCCTCAGACGTGCACACCGAGGAACTCTGCAGCGTGTCGTACCTGCAGCCCGTCGAGGGCTGCCCGACATACACTGAGTACTTCAAGTCGGGCGACTCGGTCCCGTCTCAGCTCTGTCCGATCCACCGCGGCACGATCAAGCAGCGGGCGGCGCGCGCGATCGATGGCTTCTTCCGCGGCCTCGCGAGCCGAATCGCCGGAGTCTTTCGCCGACGTTGATGACAGCCGACCGTCTGCATCTCCTCATCGTCGACGATGATGCCGACCACGCGCGAATGGTGGCGGAGTTCGTGCGCGCGAGCGGCGGGTGGCCCGGCGCCGACATCCGCACCTCGCTCACCTACGAGCACGGCCTCGACGAGGTCACGAAGGGCCCCGTCGACATCGCGCTCGTCGACTATCGGCTCGGCGCGCGCGACGGCGTGAGCCTGCTGCGGGAGATCCGGCAGCGCGGCATCGACACGCCGGTCATCATGCTCACCGGCTACGGCGCCGAGGACATCGCGGTCGAAGCGATGAAGGCCGGCGCGGCCGACTACCTCGCGAAGACGAACCTCACGATCGAGGCGCTCGAGCGCGCCGTCCGCCACGCGCTCGCGCTCAGCGCCGGCGAGCGGCAGCGGCGCCATGCCGAGGCGGCGCTGCGCGCGAGCGAAGAGCGCTTCCGCGCGCTCGTCGAGAACAGCTCGGACGCGCTGCTGCTGCTCGACGCCGAAGGCCGCGTCACCTACATGACCTCGTCGTCGTCGCGCCAGTTCGGGTGGAGGCCGGATCAGATGGTCGGGCGATCGATCTTCGACTTCGTGCACCCCGACGACACCGACACCGTCACCGCGCGGATGACCGAAGCGATCAGGAATCCGGGCCGGCGCGTCACGCAGGAAGTGCGGTTCCGCCACGCCGACGGATCGTGGCGCACGATGGAGGGCATCGGCGTCAACCGGCTCGACGATCCGTCGGTCGGCGCCATCGTCGTCAACGCGCGCGACATCACCGATCGCCGCAAGCTCGAAGAGCAGCTGCGCATGTCGCAGAAGATGGAAGCCGTCGGCCAGCTCGCCGGCGGCGTCGCGCACGACTTCAACAACCTGCTCACGGCGATCCTCGGCTACTGCAACCTGATGCTCGACGACATGAAGCCGGACGATCCGCTGCGCGTGGACCTCGACGAGATTCGCGCCGCCGGCGAGCGCGCCGCCGCGCTCACGCGCCAGCTGCTCGCCTTCAGCCGCCGCCAGATGCTGCAGCCGCAGATCGTCGACCTCAACGCCGTCGTGCAGCAATTGGAGAAGCTCCTGCGGCGGTTGATCAGCGAGGACGTCGAGCTCTCGATCAGCCTCGCGTCGGACCTGATGACGGTGCGCGTCGATCCGGCCTCGATCGAGCAGATCCTCGTGAACCTCGCCGTCAACGCGCGCGACGCGATGCCGCTCGGCGGCCGCCTGACGATCGAGACGGCGAACATCGATCTCGACGAGACCTACGCCGTCACGCACGTGACGATGCAGCCGGGGCGGTACGTGATGCTCGCCGTCGGCGACACCGGCGCAGGGATGGACGCGGCGACGCGCGCGCGCGTCTTCGAGCCGTTCTTCACGACCAAGGAGCAGGGCAAGGGGAGCGGGCTCGGCCTCGCGACCGTGTACGGCATGGTCAAGCAGAGCGGCGGCTACATCTGGGT
The DNA here is from genome assembly GCA_003223775.1 of Acidobacteriota bacterium. GTDB lineage: Bacteria > Acidobacteriota > Vicinamibacteria > Vicinamibacterales > CAVVIG01 > QHWK01. The sequence continues at coordinate 3,877 of QHWK01000026.1, read as the reverse complement.
CTACAGCGAGCCGGGACACGGCACGATGTTCAAGGTGTACTTTCCGCCGGCGGAGCAGCGGAACGCGGCGTCGGCGGCGGAGCACCCGGGGCGGCGCACGAGCGACGGCAAGCAGGGATGGGAGACGGTGCTGCTCGTCGAGGACGAAGCCGCCGTGCGCGCGCTCGCGCGCGAGGTGCTGCGCCGCCACGGCTACGTCGTCCTCGAGGCGCGCCACGGCGTCGACGCGCTGCGCGTCGCCGAGCGCCACAACGACGAGATTCACCTCCTGATCACCGACGTCGTGATGCCTCACATGAGCGGACGCGATCTGGCGGAGCGGCTGTCGCGCGTGCGGCCGAAGATGAAGGTGCTCTTCATGTCGGGCTACACGGATCACGCGCTGATGCATCGCGAGCTGACACCGGGCAGCGCGTTCCTGCAGAAGCCGTTCACCCCCGAAGGTTTTGCCCGTAAAGTCCGCAGCGTTCTCGACGCCGAGCCGGTCACCGGCTGAGGTTTCCCGGCACCGTTCGTGCACCAAAGGCGCATCGAAGCGATGTCCGATCGATCGGCGCCTGTCGCCCCTTCCCGCGAGATCGTGGCTTCGTACCATCGCCGTCTGCCGATTGGCGCCGAACCGATGGATCGCGGCCGCACGCACTTTCGCGTCTGGGCGCCGCGCGCGCGCCGCGTCGATGTCGCGGACGGCGACGGCCGGCTGACGCCGCTCGAGCCCGAGGCCGGCGGCTATTTCAGCGGCGCGGCCGAGGCGCGCATCGGCGATCGTTACGGCTTCAAGCTCGACGACGACCAGCGGCTGCATCCGGATCCGGCGTCGCGCTTTCAGCCTGAAGGGCCGCACGGCCCGTCCGAGATCGTCGATCCGCACACGTTTCGCTGGACCGACCAGGCGTGGACCGGCGCGACGCTCGCCGGCCAGGTCGCCTACGAGATGCACGTCGGCACGTTCACGCGCACGGGGACGTTTGCCGCCGCGGCCGACGAGCTGCGCGAGCTCGCGCGCATCGGCATCACGCTCATCGAGTTGATGCCGGTCGCGGAGTTCGAGGGGCGCTTCGGCTGGGGCTACGACGGCGTCGATCTGTTCGCGCCGACGCGTCTTTACGGCGCGCCCGACGACTTCCGGCGCTTCGTCGACGCGGCGCACGCGTGCGGCGTCGCCGTGATCCTCGACGTCGTCTACAACCATCTCGGGCCCGTGGGCAACTACCTGCGCGCGTTCTCGACCGCCTACTTCACCGATCGCTACGAGAACGAGTGGGGCGACGCGATCAACTTCGACGGCCCCGACGCCGGACCGGTGCGCGAGTTCTTCCTCGCGAACGCCGAGTACTGGATCGCCGAGTTCCATCTCGACGGGCTGCGGCTCGACGCGACGCAGCAGATCTTCGATCGATCGGCGTCGAACATCATGGCGGAGATCGGTCTGCGCGCGCGGGAGGCGGCGGGCAATCGATCGATTGTGATGATCGCGGAGAACGAGCCGCAGGATACGCGGCTGGTGCGGCCGCTCGACGAAGGCGGCTACGGGCTCGACGCCGTGTGGAACGACGATTTCCACCACAGCGCGATGGTCGCGCTGACGGGCCGCGGCGAGGCGTACTACAGCGACACGCGCGGCGAGCCGCAGGAGCTGATCTCGGCGGCCAAGTACGGCTATCTGTAGGTGGCCAACTCCGCGCGCGGGGCGCGCGGGCATCAGCTCACGAGTCCCGGCCGCTGGCGCGCGATGACGGCGTTGCTCCTGCTGATGCCGTCGACGCCGATGCTCTTTCAGGGGCAGGAATTCGCGGCGTCGGCGCCGTTTCTCTACTTCGCCGACTTCGATCGCGATCTCGCCGACGCCGTGCAGCGCGGGCGCGCGGAATTTCTGCGGCAGTTCCCAAGCATCGCGGATCTCGAGGAGCGCGGCGGCGTGCTCGCCAATCCGGGCGACCCGGCGACGTTCGAGCGCTGCCGCCTCGACTTCGCCGAGCGGCAGACGCACGCCGCCGCCTACGCGCTGCACGCCGATCTGCTGCGGCTGCGGCGCGAGGAGCTCGCCTTCCGTTCCCAGCAGCCCGGCGGCGTGGACGGCGCGGTGCTGTCGCCGTCGGCGTTCGCGCTCCGCTTCTTCACGCCCGATCATCGCGACGATCGGCTCCTCGTCGTGAACCTGGGCGCCGATCTCACGCGCGGATCGTTCGCCGAGCCGCTCCTCGCACCGCCGGCGGGGACCGACTGGGCGCTGCGCTGGTCCAGCGAGGATCCGGCCTACGCCGGCAACGGCACGCCGGCGACGTGGCCCGACGGCTGCTGGTCGATGCCGGCCGAATCGGCGCTCGTCCTGAGCCCCGGCCCCAAACGCCCGCGCCATCCGCTGCCGCTCGTGCGCCGACGCACCGCCTGAAGCAGACACGTCATGATTGAACCCGTTCGCCGCATCTCGTGGCCGCCTGCCGATCCGAGCGACGCCGAAGCGCTCGTCACGCGCGAGTGGCTCGTCACCAACGGCCTCGGCGGCTACGCGTCGGGCACGGTGTCCGGCGTCATCACGCGCCGCTACCACGGCGTCCTGATCTCGGCACTGCCCGCGCCGTTCGGCCGCATCGTCATGCTCAGCACCGTCGCCGAGCAGCTGAAGCTGGCGAACGGACGGGAAGCGGAGATCGGCGGACGCGAGCGATCGGGCGACGCGCCCGACGCGCACGGCACCGGCTATCTCACCGAGTTCCGGCTCGAGGCGGGGCTGCCCGTGTGGCGGTACGACGTCGAGGGCGTCGTGATCGACAAGCGGGTGTTCCTGCCGCACATGCAGAACACCGTGCACGTCACCTACGAGCTCGTCTCGGGCGCCGAGCGCGTGGAGCTCGCGCTGCGGCCGTCGGTGAACTTCCGCCCGCAGGAGTCGCCGGTGAGCGAGCCGCTCGCGCCCGGCTACGAGTTCCGCGCGATCCGCGATCACTACGAGATCTGCCTGCCGCACACGCCGCTGCCGCCGCTGCGCTTCAAGCTCTGGGCGTCGGACGTCACCTTCATCCTGAAGGGACGCCGAATCGACAACGTGCTGTATCCGGTCGAGGAGAGCCGCGGCTATCAGGCGCGCGGCGATCTCTGGAGCCCGGGCTATTTCCGCTTCAGCGTGTCGGCAGCGCAGCCGGCGACGCTCGTCGCCTCCACCGAGACGGTCGAGACGATGAACGTGATGGACCCCGCGGGCGCGCTGCGGGCGGAGCGCAACCGGCGGCGGCGGCTGGTCGTGCACGCCGCGCCGGAAGCGCGCCAGGGTGTGCCGGCGGAGCTCGTGCTCGCCGCCGACCAGTTCATCATCACGCCGGCCGGCCGCAGCGACGAGACGGCGCGCGCGCACGCGTACGGCGACGAAGTGCGGACGGTGATCGCCGGCTACCACTGGTTCACCGACTGGGGACGCGACACGATGATCAGCCTCGAAGGCCTGACCCTCGTCACGGGGCGCGATGTCGAAGCGGGCTACATCCTCCGCACGTTCGCGCACTACGTCCGCGACGGCCTCATCCCGAACATGTTCCCCGAGCGCGAGACCGAAGGGCTCTACCACACGGCAGACGCGTCGCTGTGGTTCTTCCACGCCGTGCAGCGGTACCTCGATTACACGCACGACACGCTCACGCTGTCGATCCTCTATCCGACGCTCAAGTCGATCGTCGACGCGCACGTGCGCGGCACGCGGTTCGGCATTCACGTCGACGAGCGCGACGGGCTGCTCGCGCAGGGCGCGCAAGGCTACCAGCTGACGTGGATGGACGCGAAGGTGGACGACTGGGTCGTGACGCCGCGGCGCGGGAAGGCGGTCGAGATCAACGCGCTCTGGTTCAACGCGCTGAAGCTGATGGAGTGCTGGGCGCGCGAGCAG
>QHWK01000025.1:11374-14930 GCA_003223775.1 Acidobacteriota bacterium | reverse complement strand
TTCTCCAGTACGAGACGACCGCCGGCGGCCGTCGTCAGTACAACGCGGCGTCGATCGAGTTGAACAGGCGGGTCGGCGGCGAGAGCTCCTGGGGCGGGCGTCTGAGTTACACGTACAGCAAGACGAAGGACAACCAGTTCGCCGAGAGCAACACCTACTCGGTGCGCACGAACACGCCGCAGAACAACTACGATCTCGATGCGGAGTACGCGACGAGCATCTACGACTCGCCGCACCGGATCATCCTCGCGCCGATCGTCAACCTGCCGGGTCCGGCGAACCGCAAGGGCGGCGCGTACATGCTTGCCGGCGGCTGGACGGCGACGGCGATCGTGGAGCTCGTGAGCGGCGGTCCGCTCAACGCGGTCATGAGCAGCGGCACGTCGACGGCGGATCTCGGGCTGTTCGGCGGGCGGCAGCGGCCGAATCTGGTCGGCGATCCGAATAACAGCGGCAGCGACGCGGATCGCGCCGCGTCGGCCGCACATCCTGACGCGCGCTGGTTCAACGCGAACGCGTTCGCCAATCCCGGCGTCGGCCAGTACGGCAACGCACCGCGGACGATCGACAGCGCGCGGTACCAGTTCCGCAAGAACGTCGACTTCGTCCTGTCGAAGGAAGTCCGCTTCGCGTCGAGCCAGGCGGCCGAGGTGCGGTTCGAAATCCTCAACCTCACCAACACGGCGAAGTTCGGCAACCTGTCGACGGTGAACGCCGTCGATCTCACCAGCTTCGGCCGCGTCGACGTCCAGGCGGGATTCATGCGCATCTGGCAGTTGAGCTTCAGGTACAGGTTCTGACGATCGAGGTGGCAAGGCAGGAAGGCCGATAGGCAGAAAGGCAGGAATTCAAGGCAGGAAGGTGAGAAGGCTGAAATTTCTGCCTTCACCTTCCGGCCTTCCTGCCTTCGGCCTTCCGACCTTCCTGCCTTCCATCCTTGAATTCCTGCCTTCCTGCCTTTCTGCCTTTCTGCCTTGCTGTACAATCCACCAGAGAGGACACATGAAGCTACGGTTTGCGGCGGTTGCACTCATTCCATTCGCGGCGGTGCTGGCGCTCGGGTCGGCGGTTCATGCGCAGCCGCCCACGAAGTCGATCTGGGACGGCGTCTTCACCGACGAGCAGGCGAATCGCGGCAAGGCTCTCTACTCCGAGAACTGCGCCTCGTGCCACGGCAGCGAGCTGACCGGCGGCGAGATGGCGCCGCCGCTCTCGGGCGGCGAGTTCATGTCGGGGTGGGACGGCCTCACCATCGGCGACCTGTTCGAGCGCATCCGGATCTCGATGCCGCAGAACGCGCCAGGCTCCCTCTCCGGGCAGCAGAACGCGGACATCCTCTCGTTCGTGTTCAGCGCGAACAAGTTCCCCGCGGGCCAGACCGAGCTGCCGAAGGAAGCCGGAATCCTCAAGACGATCAAGTTCGAAGTGAAGAAACCCTGATGTAGGTGACCCTGATGTAGGGCGACCCTTTCAGGGTCGCCGAGGCGAGGCTGAAAGCCTCGCCCTACGCCTAGAGCGGCGCCCGCGGCGCCGCTCTTTTTTTATGATTTCCTTCCCTCGCTCGCGCGCCGCAGTCTAGAATCCACGCGTCATCCACGAGACTGCGGTCCACCCGGTTTTGACGGAGGCGGATCATGAGGCTTCGGGCTGCGCTGGCTCTGGCGGCGGCGTTCGTCGTGTCTCTCGCGGGAAACGCGTCCGGCCAAGGCTTCCAGGGGGGCCTCCGCGGCGCGATCAAGGACGCCGGCGGCGTCGTGCCCGGTGTGGAAGTGACGCTCAACAACGAGCAGACGAACATCAATCGCTCCACTGTCACCAACGACCGCGGCGAGTACGTGTTCTCGAGCGTCGATCCAGGGACGTACACGGTGCGGGCGGCGCTGCAGGGGTTCAAGAAGATCGAGCGCGCCGGCATCCGGATCGGGACGCAGACCTTCATCGTGCTCGATCTGACCCTCGAGGTCGGCGCCATCGAAGAGAACGTCACGGTCACCGGCGAGGCGCCGCTGATCGAGACCGCGAATGCCTCGCAGGGCACGGTGCTCGACACGCAGGCGCTGCAGACGCTGCCGGCAGCCGGACGCGCGGCATTCCTCATCGGCACGACGGTACCCACCGTCATTCCATCGGGCGATGCGCAGTTCAATCGGCAGCAGGATCAGACCAACGCCTCGCTGCTGTCGCTCGGCGGCGGCACGCGCCGCGGCAACAACTACACGCTGGACGGCGTGCCGATCACCGACCTGACCAACCGCGCGGTCGCGAACCCCACGATCGAATCGCTCGACGATGTGAAGGTGCAGGTGCACACCTACGACGCGGAAATGGGGCGCACGGGCGGCGGCGTGTTCAACACGACCCTGCGGTCGGGAACGAACAACTTCCACGGCACGGCGTTCTTCCAGACGCGGCCCATCTGGGGCGCCGCGAACAACTACTTCAGCCAGAAAGCGCTCCAGCAGTGCGCGCCGAATGACGCCTCGTGCGTCGCCCTGAACCGGAAGCAGGACACGTCGTGGTACACGCCGGGTGCGGGGCTCGGCGGCCCGATCGTGAAGAACCGGACCTTCTTCTGGTTCGCCACGGAGGACTACCACAACATCTCCACGCGCAATTCGCCCGGCATCGTGCTCCCGACGCAGGCTGAGCGCAACGGCGATTTTTCGGCGACCACCTCCGGGACGACGCCGATCAGAATTTACGATCCGTTGACGCACCTGCCGTTCGCCAACAACGTCATTCCGCAGAACCGGATCAATCCGGTCGCGCAGAAGATGTTGAGCTATCTCCCGCTGCCGCTCTTGAACCTCGACAACGGCGCGGCGAACTTCAGCTCGCAGGCGGTCATCAACGACAAGTTCCAGCAGTTGTACAGCGTGAAGGTGGAGCACAAGTTCACCGACAAGGTCGCGTTGACCGGCTTCTATCTGTACAACCGCACCGACGAGCCGTGCTCGAACTACATCGCGGGGCTCGATGACCCGAACCGCTTCCTCGACACGAACGACTACATCCTCAAGCGGCGCCCGCAGATTCTCGCGATCAACAACACGTGGATCCCGAGCGACAACTCGGTGCTCGCGCTGCGATTCGGATGGACCAGGTTCCCCGATAACCCGTCGCTGTCGATCGACTACGATCCATCGCAGCTCGGCTTCTCGCAGAACTTTCTCGGTCTCGTGAACCAGACCGGCGTGCCGAAGTTCCCGATCGTGAACTTCACGACGACCTATCGCAACCTGGGCGCGCAGGATCCGGTGAAGGACCGCGTGTACAAGTCGTGGGGCACCAACGCCGCCTACTCGCGATTCGTCAGCACGCACACCTTCAAGCTCGGCGCCGATTACCGGCGGATCGGCGGCCTCCTCGACAGCACGTCGTGCCCGAGCGGCTGCTTCGAGTTCGGACGCGAGTTCACCTCGTCGACCGGTCTCAATAACGGCAGCGCGCTCGACGGCAATGCCATCGCGACGTTCCTCCTCGGCTATCCGAACGGCGACTTCCAGAGCACCGCGAGCAGGATGGGGCTCACGACGCCGCTCGACATCTACGCCAA
>QHWK01000025.1:0-11341 GCA_003223775.1 Acidobacteriota bacterium | reverse complement strand
GGCTTCGATCCGGCCACGACGAGCTCGCTGTCTTCGATCGTGATTCCGGCCGGCACCGATCCGACCGGCGGCACGGCGGCGCGCACCGTCGTCGGCGGCCTGATGTATGCCGGCGTCAACGGGAACACGACGCACCAGGGGAACCCGCCCGCCGCGAAATGGTCGCCGCGCGCCGGCGCGGTGTACTCGATCGACAGCAAAACGGTGCTTCGCGCCGGGTACGGGCTGTACTGGTCGCCGTGGAACTATCCGGCGCCGAGCCCGACCTCCTACGGCGCCGTCGGATACTCGAACAACACTTCGGTGCCGCAAAGCGTCGGCGTTCCGACGGTGTCGCTGAGCAATCCATTCCCCAACGGCCTCGTCGCGCCGTCCGGCAACAGCCTGGCCGCGCTCGCCGGCGTCGGGACGAGCATCAACTTCGTCGATCAGAACCGCACGGCGCCGCGCGTCCAGCAGTACTCGGTGGACGTGCAGCGCGAGCTGGGCGGCGGCTTCGCGATGACGGTCAGCTACATCGGCGCGCGCGGCGATCACCTGCCGCTCGGCGGCACCGCCGACACGATCGTCAACATCAACCAGCTCGATCCGAAGTACCTCGCGCTCGGCACGACCGTGTTGAACCAGACGGTGCCGAACCCGTTCTTCGGCAATCCTGCGTTCGCTGGAACAGCGCTCGGCAACAATGCCACGACGACGCGGTCGCAGCTGCTGCGCCCGTACCCGCAGTTCGTGAATGTGAACATGCGGCAGGTGAGCGAAGGCGTGAACCAGTACAACGCGGGCGTGATCGAGCTGAACAAGCGCGTCACGCACGGCTTCGGCGGACGTTTCAGCTACACGTACAGCCGATTGATGGACAACCAGGTCGGCGAGACGAACTTCTACACGAACTCCGGCGTCAGCAACACCGGCGGCGCGGGGCCGATGAACAACTACAACTACGTGGCGAGCCTGCCGGCGTGCAAGGCGGGCACGTCGCGCACGGACGAGTACAGCTCGATGTGCTTCGATCCGCTCGTCGACTACACCTACGGCATCCTCGACACGCCGCATCGGGTGGTGATCGCGCCGATCGTCGAGCTGCCGTTCGGCCGCGGCCGATGGATCGGCGGCAAGAGCAACTGGTCGAACCTGCTGGTGGGCGGGTGGATGGCCGCGGCGGTGTTCACCTACCAGAGCGGGTTCCCGATCGGCACGTCGCAGAGCAACTCGAACAGCAACCTGCTCGGGAACGGCCAGCGGCCGAACCTGACCGGCGCCACCATGGAGACGCCGGGCGATTGGCCCGATCGCATCGCGTCTGCCGATCATCCGTCCGCCCCGTGGCTCAACGCGGCCGCGTTTGCCGCGGCGCCGGCCGGCACGTGGGGCAACGCGCCGCGCGTCGAGACGGAAGTGCGCACGCCCATTCAGACGGAGACCGACGTGTCGGTGTCCAAGAACGTCGGGCTGCCGCGGGGCCGTCAGGTCCAGCTGAAAATCGAGGTCATCAACCTGTTCAATCGTGTGCAGCTGCGCGGCAATCAGATGAATACCGTGCAGGGCAACTCAGCGTTCGGGACAATCGTGTCGCAGGGCGGCTTCATGCGCACGACACAGGTGATGTTCCGCTACTCCTGGTAGCGCGAAAAAGGGGTCGTACCCCTTTTTTCGAAAAAGGGGTACGACCCCTTTTTCGCGGCGCGATTCGGAAAATTGGAGCGCCTGGCGCTGGCGCTCCAATTTCGTCCATCCAGTGCGTTCCCGCCGACATTAGCTGTTGCAACCCGTGTACAGACACTCCTAGAATCGCCAAATTCCCGTGGAACACGGGCCTCTCGTCCCCAATAACTCGGAGGAGAACCATGAGTATCCGGGCTGCGCTCGTCTTCGGAGCGCTGCTGGTCGTGAGCACCGCCGGCTCGGTGTTCGGTCAGGGCTTCCAGGGTGGAATTCGCGGGTCGATCAAGGATGCCGGCGGCGTCATTCCCGGCGTCGAAGTGACGCTCAACAACGAGCAGACGAACATCAAGCGGTCGGTCGTTACCAACGAACGCGGCGAGTACGTGTTCTCGAACGTCGATCCTGGTAATTACGCCGTCAAAGCAGTCTTACAGGGATACAAGACGATCGATCGCGGCGGGATCCGGATCGGGACGCAGCAGTTCCTGACGCTCGACCTGACGATGGAGGTCGGCGCGATCACGGAAAATGTGACGGTCACCGGCGAGGCGCCGCTCATCGACACGTCGAACGCCTCAACCGGCACGGTGCTGGACACCCAGGCTCTGCAGACACTGCCGGCGCCCGGCCGGAACGCGTTCATGATCGGCACGACGGTGCCGACCGTCATCGCGTCGGGCGACACGCAGTTCAACCGTCAGCAGGATCAGACCAACGCGTCGCTCCTCTCGCTCGGCGGCGGCACGCGCCGCGGCAACAACTACACGCTCGACGGCGTGCCGATCACCGACATGCGCAACCGCGCGAGCGCGAACCCGACCATCGAGGCGCTCGACGACGTGAAGGTCCAGGTGCACACCTACGATGCGGAAATGGGCCGGACCGGCGGCGGCGTGTTCAACACGACGCTCCGCTCGGGCACCAACAACTTCCACGGCACCGGTTTCTACCAGACGCGGCCGATCTCGCTCGAGAAGAACAACTTCTTCAACGACATCGCCGGCCGCGTCGCGGCGGGGAACGGCGACCTCGTGACCGCCGGCAAGCTCGGCAAGCCGAACAATCCGTACTATCTCGGCGGCGGCGGCTTCGGCGGACCGGTGAAGAAGGACCGCACGTTCTTCTGGTTCGCGGCCGAGAACTACACCGACACGCAGACGCGCAACGCGAGCGAGCTGATGCCGACCGACCTCGAGCGCGGCGGCAACTTCTCACGCCTGACCGACGGCTCCGGCCGTCCGGTGATCATCTACGATCCGCTGACCCGCCTGCCGTTCCCCGGCAACGTGATTCCAGCGGCGCGCTTGAACCCTGTCGCGCTGAACATGCTCAAGTACCTGCCGACGGCCGACACGCAGATCGACAACGGCAGCGTGAACTACAACCGCACGTCGCTCATCAAATCGAGCTGGACGCAGGAATACACGGTGAAGGCGGAGCACAAGTTCACCGACAAGGTGTCGCTGAGCGGCTTCTACCTGTACAACCGGTCGAACGAGCCGTGCTCGAACTACTTCGGCTCGGCGGACCAGAACGACCCGAACCGCTTCGCCGATCCGGGCGACTATCTGCTCGTGCGCCGGCCGAAGATTTTCGCGGCCAACAACACGTGGGTGCTGAGCGACAGCTCGGTGCTGGCGCTGCGCTTCGGCGTCACCCGCTTCCCGGACAACGACACGCTGACGCTGGCGTTCGATCCGGCGAGCCTCGGCTTCTCGCAGAACTTCCTGAACCAGATCACCGTACAGAAGTTCCCCGACATCCGCATTCGAGGCTACGACCAGTACTTCGGGCAGACGATGGGCGCCATCGATCCGACCGATCGCAACTGGAAGTCGGTGAGCGCCAACGCCGCGTTCTCGAAGTTCGTCGGCACGCACACGTTCAAGGCGGGCGCCGACTTCCGGAAGATCGGCCTCGACTTCTTCGCGCCGGGCAACGGCGCCGGCATCTTCGACTTCGACAAGGACATCACCTCGTCGAACGGCACGAACAGCGACCCGCTCAACGGCAACTCGTTCGCGTCGTTCCTTCTGGGCTATCAGTCTTCCTTGTCGAACCGTCAGAGCACGATCTCGCTGGCGACGCCGATCAACCTGTTCACGTACTACTACGGAGGGTAAACAACTTCACCGTCGGGTTCGATCCCGCCGCCGCAAGCGCGCTGTCCTCAATCGCCATTCCGGCGGATCCGGTGGCCGGCACGACCGCCCGACAAGTGGCCGGCGGATTGATGTATGCCGGAGTCAACGGCAACAGGAAGACGCAAGGCAATCCTCCACGGGCGAAATGGTCGCCTCGCGCCGGCGTTGTGTACTCGATCGATCAGAACACAATTGTGCGCGGCGGCTACGGCATGTACTGGGCGCCGTGGAACTATCCGATCCCCGACTCGTCGGCCAACAACTACGGCCAGGTCGGCTACGCGCAGAACACGATCTCGCCGCAGTCGCTGCCGGCATCGGGTGGCACGCCGGCGGTGAGCATCACCAACCCATTCCCGAACGGGCTCGTACAGCCGCTTGGCAGCTCGCTCGGCTCGCTGACGGGCGTCGGCACGAACATCAGCTACGTGGATCAGAACGGCACCGCGCCGCGCGTGCAGCAGTTCTCGGTGGACTTCCAGCGCGAGCTGCCCGGCGCGCAGGCGGTGACCGTCAGCTACGTCGGGTCGCGCGGGGACAATCTCAGCCTCGGCGGATCGAACGACGCCGGCGTCAACATCAACCAGCTCGATCCGAAGTACATGGCGCTCGGCGCTGCGCTCACCGCGACCGTGGCGAACCCGTTCTTTGGCATCACCAGCGCCGGCCCGTTCGCCAACTCGGCGACGATCTCGCGCCAGCAGCTGCTGCGGCCCTATCCGCAGTTCGGCAACATCCTCGCGCGCCACGTGCTCGAGGGGAAGAGCCGCTACAACGCCGCGGTCTTCGAGTGGTCGAAGCGCGTCACACACGGCTGGGGCGGACGCGTCAGCTACACCTACAGCGTCCTCAAGGACAACCAGGTGATGGAAGGCAACTTCTACTCGGCTGGCGGCTTCAATCCGCTCAACAACTACAACTACATCGCCTCGGCGCCGGCGTGCACGTCGACGAACCTCGCGGCGTGCTACAACCCCGACGCCGACTACACGTACAGCATCCTCGACGTGCCGCACCGCGTGATCCTGGCGCCGGTCGCCGAGCTGCCGTTCGGACGCGGCAAGAAGTGGGGCAGCAACAGCAGCCTCGCCGAATGGCTGGCGGGCGGCTGGACGCTGTCGGCGGCGATCAACCTGCAGGCTGGCTTCCCGCTGGAAGTCCAGCAGAGCGACAACACCGGGACGCTGAGCGCCGTGCAGCGGCCGAACATCGTGCCGGGCGCCGATCTGAGCACGCCGGGCAGCTTCGAGGATCGGCTCGCGTCGGCCGATCATCCGACGGCCACGTGGATCAACCCGGCGGCGTTCACCGCGGCTCCGGCGTTTACCTTCGGCAACGCGCCGCGCACGATCACTGATGTGCGGACGCCGCCGCAGTACAACGTCGACGCGGTGTTCATCAAGAACCTGCGCTTCGGCACGCAGAACGCGCAGATCAAGTTCGAGATGCTGAACCTGATGAACCGCGTGCAAGTGCGCGCGCTCCAGGGCAACAACACGTTCGGCAACTCGAGCTTCGGCCGCACGCAGCTGCAGGCCGGGTTCATGCGGATCACCCAGATCATGTTCCGCTATTCCTTCTGACGGTTGAAGCGGAACGCGACAAGGACACAAAGGAAAAGCACAGAGCGCACAAAGGGAAAAGCACCATTCCGGTAGTCGCAGCAATTGAAGGGCGTCGGGATGTCGCAGGGCGATAGGCGGCGACCGACGCTCCTCACATAGACCGGCCACGGCGACGCAGGCGCACGGAGTACACTTTCTCTGTGTTGCCGCGTCTCCGTGGCCGTTTTGTTTTCCGCGTCCGTGCCGTGCGTCTCCACGTACGCCGCCTCTGTGTTCTCCTTTGTGTCCCTCTGTTATGCGCGTTCTTGCCAGCCTTTGTGTCCTTGTCGCAGACGCCGTCCGCGGCGCTCGGCCACATCTCGTTTCCGACCTCGGGCGCCGCAGCCGCGCAACCTCCGTTCGTGCGCGGCGTCCTTTTCCTCCACAGCTTCGAGTACGACGAGGCCATCGATCAGTTCCGCCAGGCGCAGAAGATCGATCCCGGTTTCGCGATGGCGTACTGGGGCGAGGCGCTCGCCTACGATCAGCCGCTCTGGCTGAACGAAGCGCCCGATCGCGCGCGCGCGGTGCTCGCGCGGCTCGCGCCGACGCGCGGCGCGCGGCAGGCGAAAGCGCCGACCGCGCGCGAGAAGGGGTACCTCGACGCCGTCGAGCGTCTGTACGGCGACGGCGACCGGGCGTCGCGCGTGCGCGCGTACGCACAGCGGATGGGCGAGCTCCACGCCGCGTTTCCGGAAGACGATGAGGCGGCCGCGTTCTACGCGCTGGCGCTGCTCGCGACGATTCCGCCGACCGAGCGCAACCCGGCCGTCTCGCTGCAGGCGGGCAACATCGCGCTCGCGATCCTGAAGAACAACCCCGAGCATCCCGGCGCCGCGCACTACGCGCTCCACGCGTTCGACGACGGCGAGCACGCGGCGATGGGGCTGGAGGCGGCGCGCATCTATGCGCGCATCGCGCCGGCGTCGAGCCACGCGCGGCACATGCCGTCGCACGTTTTCCTGCCGCTCGGCATGTGGGACGAGGCGGCCGCGTCCGACGAATCGGCGTTCGCGGCGTCGGTCGATCTCGCGAAGCGGAAAGGACTCTCGGCCGCGCAGTACGACTTTCACGCGCTCTCGTGGCTGCAGTACGAGTACCTGCAGCAAGGGCGGTTTGCGAAGGCGCGCGACGCGATGCGAGAGGTCGAGCGCGCGCTCGCTCCGGGCTCGTCCACCGAAGCTCGCACGAACAACCCGCGAGCGAAGGTGGACGGGTCAGGCCGGCCTGGCGGGGAAATGCACGCGCACGTCGAGAGCGAAATCGGAAAGGGCTACGGCGAAACGTCGCTCAAGAGCGAGCTCGCCTCGATGAAAGCGCGACTTGTCGTCGAGAGCGGCGACTGGGCGCAGATGAAAGGGCAGGGGAGCTTCGACAACATCGACGAGCTGTACGCGCTGGGCGCCGCCAGCGTGAAGCTGGCGGACACGGACCGCGCCAACGCCGCGCTCGAGCATCTGGACACGGCGTCGAAGACGGTGCCGGACGCCGATGCGCGCGCGGTCGCGCGAATCATGGCGATCGAGCTCGACGGCCTCGTGCGTCGCGCGCGCGGCGATCGCGCCGGCGCGCTGACGGCGTTCGCGGCCGCAGCCGCGGGCGAGGGGAAGCGGCCGAAGCCGATCGCGCGGCCGTACCCGATCAAGCCGGCGGGAGAGCTGTACGGCGAGGCGCTGCTCGAGGCCGGCGACGCGGCGGGCGCCGTCGCGCAGTTTCAGGCGGCGCTCGCGCGAACGCCGCGGCGCGCGGCGTCGCTCCTCGGCCTCGCGCGCGCGGCGAAGAAGGCGGGTCAGCGGGACGTCGCGGTGAAAGCGGCGAAAGACTTCCTGGCCGCGTGGCACCTGGCGGATGCGGGCCGACCTGAGATCGCCGAGGCCCGCGCCCTCGCGCGCTGACGGAAAGCAACCACAGAGCACACAGAGACCACCGAGCTCTTTGTACGAATCACTGCGGTTTCTGCTGGCGTCGCGCGGCGGTGAAGGAAGCAACCACAGAGCGCACAGAGACCACGGAGCTTCTTGTGCAAAGGAAGACTCTGTGACCTCTGTGTTCTCTGTGGTTGCTTCCGTCACACGTCGTCGATCACGATTTCACGCACGTAGAAGAAGATGTCGAGCCGCCGGGTGCGGATCGAGGGATCGCCGACGCGCAGGACGATCTCGTACCGCCCGGGCTCGGCGGGCCGCCACGTGTGCGTCCAGAGGCTCCACGTCAGCGTCGACGCCGGAAGCGGACACTCGTCCACGCGCGTCCACGGCCCGCCGGATCGAAAGCGAATCGACAGCGCGTTGGTCGGCGTCGAGCCGCCCCAGATGATGCCGACGATGCGGTACTCGGTGCGGCCGCCGGCGGTCCACTTCTCGACGCGCACCGGCATGGCGGCGGTGTCGATCGTCGCCGGAAGGAAATCGCGCGCCAGCGACGCGCCCTGAGGCTGGTGAGTCCGCGCGGCGAACTCGCGCATCTGGCTCGTCGCCGGCGCATCGTCGGCCACGAGCTCGATGCGATCCACCCACTTGACGCACGTGCAGCCGTACCAGCCGGGCACGATCAGCCGCACCGGGAAGCCGTGATCGCGCGGCAGCGGCGCGCCGTTCATCCGCACGGCGAGCATCGCGCGCGACAGATCGTCGCGGGAGAAGATCCAGCTCGCGCCCGCGATCGACGTTCGCCACGTGCGGCTCGCATCGTCCACGCCGGACACGAGCACGCGGTACGACGATGCCGACGGCTGCACGCGATCCAGAATCGCCTGCAGCGGAATCCCTTCCCAGTCGGCGGCGCTGAGCAGGCCGTAGTTCAGCGGATCGGCGTTGCCCGAGCACTCGAGCAGCACGCGCGCGGGCGCCGCCGCGCGTGCGTCGAGATCGCGAAGCGTGAGGGCGACCGGCGACCGGACGAGGCCGCCAACGCGGATGGTCCACGCATCGGTCGGCGGCAGATTCGAGGGCGCGGCAGTGCGCACGAAAAATTTGTCGTTCGAGGTGACGAGCGACTGGGGATTCCCGAGCTGCGAGAGATCGGTGAACAGCCGCGCGTCGAGGCCGTCGCCGAGCAAACGGCCGAATGGCGGCGAGGCGGCGCCCGGCGCACCGAGCGGGACGACGCCGACCATGCGCGCGGCCTGAGCGGCGGCCGTGAAGGCGGAGGAGAGAAGAGCCGCGACGAGGAAATCGCGGCGGGAGATCTGTGCCGCCGTCATGGCTAATGGCTGATGGCTGATGGCATATCGTTCATGGATCGTCCATCGTCCCTATGCCATGAGCCATCAGCCATCAGCCATGACGCGGGCCGAGCTCACTTCGTCGATGTGCGAGGCCACACCGTGCCCTGGTCCTCGCCCTTGGTCACCGTCTGCATCCCCTTGTAGAGGAAACGCTGGAGCCGGCGGCCGTCGTAGGTTTCCGTCGTGTAGATGTTTCCCTTCGAGTCGGTCGCGATGCTGTGCACGGCGTAGAACTGTCCGGGCATCTTGCCGCCGTCGCCGAAGCTCGTGAGGATCTCGAGCGACTGCCGATCGAGGATCCATACTTTCTCGTCGTGGCCGTCGGCGAGGTAGATGAACTTCTGCTGCGGATCGTTCGAGAACGCGATGTCCCACGTCGATCCGTCGCCGAGCGTCTTCTTGCTCACCCACGCCTCCTTGACGAACTTGCCCTCGGGCGTGAAGACCTGGATGCGATCGTTGACGCGATCGCAGACGTAGACGAGGCGATCGTTCGACATCTCGGCGCAGTGCACCGGCGTGCGGAACTGCTGCGCGGGCGGCGCTTCGGGATCGTAGCGGCCCAGGTTCGTGTCGTCCGGCTTGTTGCCGTACGCGCCCCAGTACCGCTTGAACTTGCCGGTGTCGGCGTCGATCACCGCGACGCGCTTGTTGCCGTAGCCGTCGGCGATGTACGCCTCGTTCTCCTTCTTGTCGACGAAGATCTTCGCGACCTGGCCGAAGTGCTCGGTGCTGTTGCTGTCCACGGGCACGCCTTTCTTGCCCACCTGCATCAGGAACTTGCCGTCCTGTGTGAACTTCAGCACGAGGCCGTCGCCGCCGCCGTTGCCGCCGACCCAGACGTTGCCCTTGTGGTCGATCGTGACGCCGTGGTTCGACGAGGGCCACTGGTAGCCGTCGCCGTCGCTGCCGCCCCAGTGGCGCAGCAGCGTCCCCTGCTGATCGAACTCGAGGATCGGGGGCGCTTTCGCGCAGCACTCGCCGGTCTTCGCGTCGGCGGCCGCCTCGATCGGGTTCACCGAGTCGGGGCGATGGACGATCCAGATGTGATCGTTCGCGTCGACGCCGACGCCGATCGACATCCCCTGATACCAGTGGTTCGGCAGCGGCTTCGGGAAGGTCGGATCCACCTCGAAGCGCGGCACCTGCACCTTGCCGCCGCCGTTCTGCAGCGCCTCGGCGCGCCGCTCGAGAATCCCCTGGCCGATCCCGAGCGCGACGAGCAGCGAAGCGAGGAACGTTCCGATTGCGACGTTGCGTTTCATGGTTGCCTCACCCGATCGTTCTTCATCGCCTCACGAACTTCTGCACCCGCTTGCCTTCGTAGGTCTCGCCCGTATAGACGTTGCCCTTCGAGTCGACCGCGACGCTCCCGACGCCGTAGAACTCGCCGGGATAGCGGCCGCCCTGGCCGAAGCTGCCGATCGTCTCGAGCGACGTGCGATCGAGGATCCACACCTTCTTGTCGTGGCCGTCGGCGACGTAGAGCAGGCGCTGATCCGGCGAGAACGCCACGTCCCACACCGATCCGTCGCCGGCCGTCGACTTCGAGACGAATGCCTCCTTCACGAACTTGCCGTCCTTCTGGAACACCTGGATGCGATCGTTCTGCCGATCGCAGACGTAGACCATGCCGTCCTTGGACAGCTTCACGCAGCTGACCGTCTTGAACGGATCGCCGTTCGCCTTGAAGTCGCGCTTGAAGGCGCCGCTCGCCGCGTCGAACACCGCGACGCGGTTGTGACCCTCGTCGCCGATGTAGACCTCGTTCGCCGCATCGTCGATTGCGACGGCCAGCGGCCGGCTCAGATTCGACTGGCCGCTCGAATCGGTCTGTCCCGGTTTGCCGATCGCGAGCAGGAACTTGCCGTTCTTGTCGAACTTCAAAACCTGGGCATCGGCGGGCCCTGCCGGCGCCGCCGCGCCGCCGCGGCCGCGACCGGCCGCGCCTTCAGCAGGCGCGCCGCGGCCGCGTCCCGCGGGCATGGCCGACGGCGCGAGGCCGCTGCCGATCCACACGTTGCCTGTGCCGTCGACGGCGACGCCAGACACATCGCGCGGCCAGTCGTAGCCGCTGCCGCTCTTCGGATCCCAGTTGGCGACGAGCGCGCCGACGGCATCGAACGCGAGCACCTGCGGCGCGGCGTAGCAGCACGAGCTCGCCCACGGCTCGAGCGTCGGCCCCTTCTCGTTGTTCTGCAGCGAGTCGACGCCGCGATGCACCACCCACACGCGATCCTGCGCGTCGACGGCGACGCCGGTGATCGATCCGAGAATCCAGTGCTTCGCGACGGGGAAGGGCTTCGGCCAGAGCGGATCGACGTCGAGCTTCGGCGTCTGCGCACGCTGGCCCGCCACGAACGCGGTGCCGGCGGCAATCAACAGCAAGGTGCTACAGACGAGGGAACGCTTCATGCCGCCGAGTATAACGGATGGCGGGCGTGAGGATGGCTGATGGCTGATGGCTGATGGCTAATGGCTAATGGCTAATGGCTAATGACGCCATGAACCCTATGCCATCAGCCCTCAGCCATTAGCCATGACGATCGTCGGCGTCAGTGCGTCGACGTCTTCGTGGGCCAGACCGTTCCCTGGTTCGGCTTCGTCACCGGTCCGAGACCTTTGTACACAAACTTTTGCAGCCGCTGCCCGCGATACGTCTCGGTCGTGTAGAGGTTGCCCTTCGAGTCGGTCGCGATGCT
>QHWK01000789.1 GCA_003223775.1 Acidobacteriota bacterium | reverse complement strand
TGTCGTCGGATTGCTGGACGCTGTCTATCACCGGCACCGGATCGCCACCGATGGCCAACTGAGTTTGTATCTCTTCTTGATCGGTGACCGTCGAGATCGAAAAGATACATCGGGGCCGGACAGAGCCCGGACATCCGCAGCGACGGGTGGTCGCCCGGTGCGTCGACGACGTTTCGACGTCCAGAACACGCGAAATCCCTGGCGAGGGCAGGCCGCAACCGCTGCGGCGTCCACGTTGCCGCGGCCCGCGCGCGCCGAGAGCCGCCGTTTCCGGCGCGATCGTCGACGTTGATCGTGCGATCGAAATCGCCGTCTCGGATCCGGGATTCGTTACATAATTCCCGACCGAGCATCCCGCGTCCGCCGTCGTCGGCGTCCACCAGGAGGTTGCAACGATGAAGGCCTCTCTGATCGCCGTTGTTTCGGTCGCGCTGAGCGCGCCGCTCGCGGCTCAGTGGTTGAACCAGCCCACGCCGGGCATCCCGCGCACCCGCGACGGCACGCCGGATCTGGCCGCTGCGGCGCCCCGTACGCCTGAGGGCAGGCCCGATCTCTCTGGTCTGTGGACCAAGATTTCCCCGAAGTACGCCCGCAACATTGCGGCGGACCTGAAACCCGACGACATTCAGTCGTGGGCGCAGGCTCTGGTCGAGCAGCGCAAGGAAGATCTCGGCAAGGAATACATGAACGTGCTGTGTGTCCCTCTGGGACCGGGCTACGCCACGTCCGCCGACATCACCGGGGCCGAGATGGTGAAGATCGTCCAGACTCCGGGCCTCATCGTGATGCTCAATCCCGATCTCACCTATCGCCAGATCTTTCTCGACGGCCGCGCGTTGGAGTCTGCGCCCAATCCAAGTTGGATGGGGTACTCAGTTGGCCATTGGGATGCAGACACGCTCGTGGTGGAGAGTCTCGGATTCAACGACCGCACCTGGCTCGATCATGATGGCCATCCCCACAGCGAAGGTTTGCGCATGACCGAACGCTATCGCCGACGCACCGTCGGCCATCTCGAGATCGAGGTGACGCTGTCCGACTCGGCGGTTTACGCAAGGCCGTGGACCGTGGCCCTCCACGCCGAATTGGCCGCCGATACCGAAATGATCGAGTTTGTCTGCAACGAAAGCGGCCACGGCGTGGAGCACTGGGTCGGCAAGGCTTCTGATGAACTGAAGAGCGAAGTACACGTCGCGGCCGACGTTCTCGCCAAATACGTCGGCACCTACGAGGAGCAGCGCCCGCTCTGGAGAGCGGTCCCCCGAGTCGTCGAGATCACGCTCTCGAACGGGCGGCTGTTCGCCGACATGGACGGCAGAGGGAAGGTCCCTCTGATCGCATCGTCAGAGGCGGCGTTTTCGGGTTTGTACGGACTCGGGATCGAGTTCACCCGAGGCGGCGCGGGCGGACTCTTCGTCAAGCACGTCTCCGGCGATTACCGGTTCGCGCGGAAGTAAGCGCACGCCACGTTCGCGGATCACTTCTTCGTCTTCTCGTCGTAGGGCGCGCCGGTACCGGACGAGCCGAGAAAGAGCGTCTGTCCGTTCGGGAGCGTGACGTCGCGACCGTTCATTCTCAGAGATCCATCCTTGGATTGATATCCGTCGACCGTGATCTCTGTGCCGGCCAGCAGCGACTGCTTCGTCAACCCTCGCCGGAACAGCGTGTTCGGCGTTCCGGCTTCCACCATCCACTCTTCCACCGTGCCGTCGGGCTTTTTCACGTCGACGTAGATCCAGGCGTGAGGGTTGACCCAGGCCATCTTCGTGACGGTGCCCTTGAACTTGACCGGCCGCTTCGGGTCGAATTCGGCATTGAAGGCATGATGGGCCGCCACCGGCGTCGTCGTCAGCGCGGCAAGGAGGCCGAGACCAGCAACGATCACGCACAGCTGTGTTCGCATGGCCGTCATCGCTTACCTTCCCCGTTCTTCTCGCGCATGCGCGCGCCACTCAGGAGGTGCACGATATCGAAGTTGTCTTCATGACACGCGTACTCGTACATCTGCTCGGCCGGATCGATTTTGGTCCACGGGATCATGGCCGTCCACGGCCTGGTCCAGGTGGTCGGATCCTCGACCGTGAATTCGTACTTGATCGTGTCGCGGCCGACGCGCGTCAAGCGCTCCGTGATCTTGTAGCTCGCGGGATTCGCGCCCTGAAACACGACGCCATCGTCGGCGCGGAAGTTGGTCGTCTCGAGGACCAGCGTGCGCCCGTCGAAGTGCCCGCGCGTGTCTCCCAGCCACTGGCGAAGGTTGTCGCCCAGGTGCGGCCGGCCGTCGAGCGGGATGATGCGCGCGCTGTGGATCATCTCCGGTGCGATCACCACGAACCCCGGACTCTGGAAGATCTGGAAGTCGTTGTTGTAGATCGTCGGCAGGTAAGGCGGAGAATCGGTGCGAATGATGCACCGCACCGGCAAGGACATCTCCTCCGGACCGTACGGCATGCCGGCGTTGAAGCGGGTATTCGCCGCCGCGCGCTCGGCCCGTGCG
>QHWK01000788.1 GCA_003223775.1 Acidobacteriota bacterium | reverse complement strand
GTGATCTGTAGGGCGAGGCTTTCAGCCTCGCCGCGGCAGCCCTGAAGGGCTGCGCTACCGTGACAGGTCTACGCGTACATCCCGCGCATCCTCGTGACGGTCGCCACGCGGCCGATGGCGACGATGTAGGCGGCCGTCCGCATGTCGACCTTGTACTTGATCGACGTCTGCAGCACGGCGCTGAACGCCTCGCACATCTTCGCCTCGAGGCGCTCGTTGACTTCCTTCTCCGTCCAGAAGTAGCCGTAGCGGTCCTGCACCCACTCGAAGTACGACGTCGTCACGCCCGAGCTGTTCGCGAGGATGTCCGGCACGATGAAGACGCCGCGGTCGTGCAGCAGCTTGTTCGCGTCCGGCGTCGTCGGACCGTTCGCCCCCTCGATGATCACCTTCGCCCGGATCGTCGGCGCGTTCTCGGCCGTGATCTGATTCTCGAGCGCGGCCGGAATCAGCACGTCGACTTCCAGCTTGAACAGATCGGCGTTGGTCAGCGGCTCGGCGTCGGGAAACCCGTCGACCGTCTTCTTCTGCTGCGTGTACTGGAGCAGCTTCGGGATGTCCAGCCCCTGCTTGTTGTAGACGCCCCCCTTCCAGTCGGTGACGGCGACGATCTTCGCGCCGGCTTCCTGCGCGAGCAGCTCCGCCGAGATCGATCCGACGTTCCCGAATCCCTGCACCGCCACCGTCGCGCCCTTGATGTTGAAGCCGACGTGCTTCGCCGATTCCCGCGCCGCGATCATCACGCCGCGGCCGGTCGCCTCGCGCCGCCCGAGCGAGCCGCCGAGCTCCACCGGCTTGCCGGTGACGACGGAGGTCGTCGTGTGGCCGACGTGCATGGAATAGGTGTCCATCACCCACGCCATGATCTGATCGTTGGTGTTCACGTCGGGCGCGGGGACGTCCTTCTCGGGGCCGATCGCGTCGACGATCTCGGCGATGTAGCGGCGCGTGAGCGCTTCGATCTCGCGCTTCGACATCTTCGTCGGATCGCAGATGACGCCGCCCTTGCCGCCGCCGAACGGAATGTGCGCGACGGCGCACTTCCACGTCATCCACGCCGCGAGCGCCGTCACCTCGTCGAGCGTGACGTTCGGGTGATAGCGGATGCCGCCCTTCGCCGGACCGAGCGTGATGTTGTACTGAACGCGGTAGCCGACGAACACTTCGATCTCGCCGTTGTCCATCTGCACCGGACACGAAACGGTGATTTGTCGCTTGGGGCTGGTGAGGATTTTCCAGATGCCGGGCTCGAGGTTCAGGATGCGGGCCGCTCCGTCGAACTCCTGGAGCATGGCACCGAAAATCGAACCGCTGGTGGCCGCCATGTCGCTCCTAGTCGCAACGAGTCGAAACGGGCCAGCCTAGCGTGGCCCGTGTCGACTAGTCAAGCGAGCGCGGCTTAAGTGACTGACCCATCTAAGGTTGTGTCAACGACACGGAGTCGAACTCGGCCGCCGCCACCGCGGCCGTGTTGTGGCTCGTCACGGCGAGCCCCACCCAGATCGTCGCGTTCATCACGGCCGTGACGCTGCCAACCTGCGTGAAGGTGACGCCGTCGGTGGACCAGAAGCCGGTGAAGACGTTGCCGCTGCGCACCAGGCGCACCCACCCCGGGACGGCGCCCGCGATCGTGCCGGCCGATAGGGAGGCGCCGCCCGTCGCGGCGCGATACTGCATGGCCGCGCCCTTCAGCGGCGACACGATCATGTCCACCTGCCGCGAGTTCGCGCCGGTCGACTCGCGGAACATCACGCCCGCCTTCGCCCACTGATTCGTGTTCTCCAGGCTCGCGACGCGCGCGGTGATCGTGCAGCTGCCCGGGCACTGCTGGTAGACGTACTCGAGCTGATCGCTCGTGCCCCAGATGTCGGCGCCGATGCCCTGCAGGGTGAAGGTGCCGCCGCTCGTCGACGCCTGGCCGCCGGTCCTGCCGATGCTCGCGTCCTGCCAGTCGCTCTTGGGCGCGACGCTGACGTTCGAGAACGCGGCCGCCGCGAGCGTCCCGTCCGCGTGGCTCGAGACGGCGAGGCCCGCATACGGCTGCCAGACGACGCTGGGGAATGCATCCTGCGCGAACTGCGTCCACGGGTCGGATGCGTTCTTCTTGTAGTACGCGCGCACGTACTCGTTCGGGGAGTTCACCTCCGAGACGAGGCGCAGCCACACGGGGGCCGTCACGCCCGGCAGGCCCGTGCTGATCGAGGCGCCGCCTTCGGTCAGGCGGCGCTGGAACGCGATCCCCTTGCTGGGCGAGACGAAGAATGAAGCATGCGGCGACGATGCGCCGAGGTGCGCGCGGATCATGACGCCCGCCTTCGTCCACGCGTTCACGGTCTCCACGCTGTCCACTCCTGCTGCTGCCACGGATAGGGCATGCCGCCCGCGGCCGGCGCGATCGCGAAGCGCGCCGTTGCCTGCGTCCCGATCGTCGTGCCGGACGTGTCCTGCGCGTAGACGACGAGCATCGCCTGCGCCGACGCCGGCCCCGGGTTCTTCCAGGTGCACGACTCGTCGCGCGAGGTCGGCACGCCGGGTCCAGACGGCTGTCCCGTGTTGCGGCATTCCGCGATGTGGTTCCACGTCGCGCCGTTGTCGGGCGAGTAGTCGATCGACCAGTGATCGAGGGCCATGTCGGGATCCTCGACGTGGAACGTGATCGTTGAGGGCGTGCCGGACACGATCGTCGATCCGTCGGCCGGCGCGATCATCGACAGCGCCGGACCCGATCCGCCGCCGGAGCCGACGGTGAACGACACCGACGCGCTCACCTGATGCCCGTGCCCATCGTCGACGGTGACGGTGTAGGTGTGCGTGCCGGGCGTGGCCCACGATCCGAAGCACGGATTGGGCACCGGGCCGATGAGGATGCCGTCGTTCGACGTCCACGTGTAGGTGACCATGTCCTGGTCGGCATCCGACACCTTCGCGCGCAGCAGCACCGCATCGCTCGTCGCCCACGATTCACTTACGTCGAGGACGGGCGCGCGATTGGAACCGGCCGCGCGAGTGAGCAGCACCGTACCGTGGGAGACGATCAGATCGGTCGCGCCGTCGCGGTCGAGGTCGGATGTCTTGAGCGACAGCACCTGGTTCCGATCGGCCGATCCGTCGAGGTCGGTCTGGTCGCCGATCGAGAAGTTCGAAGCGGGCGCAAAGGTGCCGTCGCCCTTGCCGGCAAGGATCGACACACTGTCCCACGTCTTTCGCCAGGGCCCGCAGTCGTCGTAGATGATCGACGATCGATTCGCCGTCGCGATATCGACGATGCCGTCGCGGTTGAAATCGCCGACGACCGCGATCCATCCGCCGCGCGGCACGTCGTAGTTGACGGGCGCGTCGAACGTGCCGTCGCCGCGTCCGAGGAGAACCGCTGCGGCGCCCTCCGTGAAGTAGTTGTCGTTGTCGCCGCCGTCCGACATCGCCACGACGAGATCGATCTTCCCGTCGCGGTTCAGATCGCGCGCGGTGACGCCGTTCGCCTGCATCCCCGTCGGCACGTCGGCCGACAGGAAAGTGAACGCGCCCTGGTTGAGGAAGATCGTCACCGACCGTCCGTAGTGGTTCGCGATCGCGAGATCTGGTTTGCCGTCGCCGTTGAAGTCGGCGACGATGCCTCCGTGGATGAAGAGGCCGCCGGTCAGGGGGATCATGCAGGCGTAGGTTCCGTCGGCGCGGCCCGGATAAATCTGAATCACGTCATCGGGTGCGCCGACGATGACGTCCTTGATGCCGTCGCCGTCGAGATCGGACACCAGCGCGAACTCGACGCCGTCGAACGAGTTGACGCGGCGGATATCGGTGAAGGTGCCGTCGCCGTTACCGAGCGCGAAGAACAGCTCCACGCTGTCGGAGCCGTCCGCGATGAGGAGGTCCGGCTTGGTGTCGCCGTTGATGTCGGTCACCGCGACGACGCCTCCCGTGTAACCGATCGAATGCGGTGCGTTGAACGTG
>QHWK01000024.1 GCA_003223775.1 Acidobacteriota bacterium | reverse complement strand
GCGGCGCAATCCGTACCGGACGCACTTTTACGCGCCGGGCGTCGCTGGAATCGGCGGGTACGGCGTGAGCGGCTACGACACCGGCGCGGCCGATACGAACGCGGCGCCCGGTGACGCCGGCGCGGTCGCGACAGGGCTGCTCCGTCTCTCGGTGACGCCTGGCGACGCGCAGGTGTTCATCGACTCGTACTACGTCGGCACGGTCGCCGACATCGAAGCCGGCCGCGTGCTCACGCTGCCCGCCGGCCCGCACCGCCTCGAGATCCGCGCGTCCGGCTATCAGACGACTGTCGTCGACATCCGGATCGCGCCGTACGAGACGGTCACGTATCGCGCCGCGCTCGACCGCGTACCGCCCGCCGCTCCACCGAGCCGTGCCGCGGCCGCGGCGGGATCACCGATGTACCTGATCCCCAACTGCTATCTCGGCAACGTGCCGCCGCGCCCGAGCCGTCTGCCGTCGGGCTGCGACATCAAGCGCGTGCAGGTGCTCGGCGCGCGCTAGCGCATCGACCGCGTCCGATGGCGTTCACGATTACGAGCCCCGCCTTCGCCGCTGGCGGCGACATCCCGCGCACCTTCACGTGCGACGGCGACAACACACCGCCGCCGCTCGCGTGGGAGGATCCGCCGCGCGACACACGATCGTTCGCGCTGATCATGGACGATCCCGATGCGCCGAACGGTACCTTCACGCACTGGGTGCTGTTCGACATTCCGGCCGAGCGCACCGAGCTCGCGGGCGGCAGCCGCTCCGACGCCGTCGGCATGTCGGGGAAGAACAGCCGCAGCGAGCTCGGGTACATGGGCCCGTGTCCGCCCTCCGGCACGCATCGCTACTACTTCCGTCTGTTCGCGATCGACACGAAGACGCTCGACCTTGCCGCCGGCGCGACACGGAAGCAGGTCGAGGACGCACTCGCACGTCATACCCTGCAGACCGCTGAACTGATGGGTCGATACAAGAAAGCGTGAAGTAAGGAACTGGTTCGCGTGACGCGCGCCGGCCGACGCAGCCCGATACCACTCCGAGTTTTCGTAACTCATCACTCACAGCTCTGCGGCGGGCGATCCGGAAATTCGCGCGTGTAGCCGTGCGGCGGGGCGAAGGCAGTGAGTTTGCCCGACTCCTTCGTAAAGGAGCCAGGCATGCGTCGACGCCGACGACATCCGGTTCCGCCGTCGCCGTGTCGATCGTCAGCGGTTCGTCCACGCTCACGTCCACGGCGTACGCGCCCAATCCGATCACGGTGGCCGTCGGCGGCACCGTGACGTGGACCAACAACGACACCACCGCTCACACTGCCACGGCGAACAGCGGCGCGTTCAGCTCCGGGACGATCGCTCCCAGCGGCAAGTTCAGCATGACGTTTCCGTCGGCGGGGAGCTTCCCGTACCGCTGCACGCTCCATCCGGGGATGGTCGGAACGGTGACGGTGCCGTGATCAGAAGAGATCCTTGAGCGCCGCGCGCACCGCGTCGCGCGCGGCGGCGACAGACTCCGACGGCTCCGGACGCGTCGCGAGCAGGACTTCGAGCTTGCTGAGCGCGTTCTTCACGTTCTGCGCGCCCGCCAGATCCGACGCCGACGGACGCGCCGGCAGCCGCGCCGGCCGAGTGCGCGCCGCCCACGCCTGAAACGCCGCGCGATCGAAGTCGGCGCGGTTCACGATCGACAACACGGCGCGCGCGAGGCGCTCGTCCTCGCCGTGCGTGAATACGGTAGGCGCGGCCGCGAGCTTGCGCGCGACGCCGTCGAGCAGACGCGGCTGCTCCGCAGGCTCCAGATACCGGCTCCGCGCGAGGAATTTCAGCAGGTCCGCCGTGTGCGCGGCGGAGTGCATCCATCCCTTTTGCGGATCGTAGCCGCGCACGTCGCGCTCGGCCGCCAGATAGCCGAGCGCTGCCGCTTCGATGCGGCGGAACTCGTCGCGGCTCAACACCGGCGACGCGTTGTCGCGTGCGACGACGACCGAGAGCGTCAGCGCCGAGAACGATCGCCGGAACACGCCGTCCGATTCGGCGTCGCCGACGCCCCGCGTCAGGTTGCCCATGAGATCGTTCGCGAGCGTGCGCAGCAGCGGCGGCTCGACCGCCCGCTTCTCATAGATCCACGCGGCGAGCGTCGAGTAGCCAATCTCGTCGCGCACCTCCGGGTCCGACGACGCGAGAAATCCTTCGAGCTCGGTGACGAGCGCGGCGAGATCCTCGCCCGGAGGCACGGCATAGTCGTGCGCGGCGACCGCGCGCCAGAACTCCGGCGCATGCGGCGGCGCGCCGGCCATCAGCACGACGAGAATCGCAGGCAGCATGACGCCGGCATTGTAGAACGCGCCGTGCACGTTTCGCGGCGTGTTGGTCTATAGTCCCCCTGACACGCACGGGCAGCCCTTTTCACCTCGGAGGATGTGATGAAGCGAGCGTGCATCGCGGCACTCGTCGTCCTGATGGCCGTCGTCTCTCTCCCCGCCCAGACGACGAGCTGGCGTCCGACACTTGTAGCGCAGCACGGCATGGTGGCCGCCGGGCATCCGCTCGCAGCCGAAGCCGGCATGCGGATCCTCAAAGCCGGCGGCAACGCGATCGACGCGGCGATGGCCACGTGGGCCGTGCAGGGCGAAGTCGAGCCGGGCATGACCGGCCTCGGCGCCGACATGTTCGTCCTCTACTACAACGCGAAGACGCGCGAGGTGAAGTTCATCAACGGCACCGGCTTCGCGCCGCACGCGGCGACGATCGATCTCTACAAGAGCAAAGGCGGCATCCCGGCCGACGGGCCGCTCACGATCGCCGTGCCGGGCGCCGTCGGCGGCGCCGTCTACGCGGTGCAGAAGTACGGCACGCGGCCGCTCGCGGAAGTGCTCGCGCCGGCGATCGAGATCGCGGACCAGGGCTTCCCGATCACGGAGGCGCTCGCGCGCGAACTGCGCGGCAGCCGCGAGAAGCTCGCGAAGTTCCCCTCGTCGACGAAGATCTGGTTCCGCGACGGCAAGCCGCTCGAGATGGGCGACAACCTCGTCAACAGGGATCTCGCGCGGACGCTGCGCGCGATCGCGGCGCAGGGGGCCGATCCGTTCTACCGCGGCGACCTCGCGAAGACGACGGCGGCGTTCGTGAAGGCGAACGGCGGCCTGATCACCGAGGCCGATCTGGCGGCGGTGCAGGCGTTCGAGGATCCTCCCGTTCGCACGACGTACCGCGGCGTCGACGTCTACGAGTGCCCGCCGAACTCGCAGGGCTTCGTGATGCTCGAGGCGCTGAACATCCTCGAGGGATTCGATCTCAAGAGCATGGGGCACAACAGCGCGCCGTACCTGCACGCGGTGACCGAGGCGCTGAAGCTCTCGTTCGCCGATCGCAACGCGTTCGTCGGCGATCCGAAGTTCGTACCCAACATCCCGATGAAGGCGCTGCTGTCGAAGGAATACGCCGCGGCGCGGCGCGCGCAGATCGATCAGAACCACGCGATCGCCGGCGAGCCGGCGCCGGGCGATCCGTCGCGCTTCACGACGTCCACGGCGCCGGCCCGCGCCGGCAACCGCTACGCGACGCCCCAACCCTCGCCGTCCACGGTGAAGCCGTTCGATCCCGATGAGATCCTGAACCTGACGACGTATCTCGCCGTCGTCGACAAGGATCACAACATGGTGTCGGTGACGTCGAGCCTGCTGAGCGGGTTCGGCAGCGGCATGGTCGTCGAGGGCAACGGCTTCTTCCTGAACGACCGGATGCGCTACTTCTACCTCGATCCGGCCGACGTCAACTCGCTGCAGCCGGGCAAGCGCGTACGCCAGACGATCAACCCGGCGCTCGCGCTCAAGGACGGCAAGCCGTACATCGTCTTCGGCACGCCGGGCGCGGATACGCAGCCGCAGACGCAGCTGCAGTTCTTCCTGAACGTCGTCGAGTTCGGCATGACGGTGCAGCAGGCGCTCGAGCAGCCGTCGGTGATCAGCAACAGCTTCCGCGATTCGTACTACCCGCACAACGTGCTCGGCAAGCTGCTGACGCCGGCGATGCTGCCGCAGAACGTGCGCGACGGCCTCGCGGCGAAGGGCCATCAACTGGACATCCGCGACGTGCGCGGCGTCGGCTCGGTGAAGGGGATCATGATTCACCCGCGGACGGGCGCGCTGATGGGCGGCGTCAGTCCCACGGGTGACAGCTATGTGATGGCGTGGTAGCGCGACGGCGGCGGACGGGTTCAGCGTTCAGCGCGGGAGGCTGCATGGGCCGCGGACGAGTGCTCGGATTGCTCATATCGGTCGGCGCCGCCGTCGTCGCGGCGCAGCAACAGCCGCAGCAGCCGCCGGCGCCGCGCGACGCGCAGCGCGAGCTGGCGATGAGCGTCGCCGACGGCTTCACGCTGGCCACGGTCGGCGACAACATCATCGCGCGCCCGGTTTCGCAGACGCCGGGCTTCGCGCCCGTCGGCAAGATCATCCGCGACGCCGACGCCGCCTTCGGGAACTTCGAGGGGACCGCGATCGATCTCACGCGCACGCCCGCAGTGCCGCAGGCGGAGTTCGGCGGCGTCTGGATCATCGGCACGCCAGCGGTCGCCTCCGATCTCAAGGCCATCGGCTTCGACGTCATGTCCCGCGCGAACAACCACGCGACCGACTGGGGCCTCGAGGGGATGCGGCAGACGAGCCGCGCGCTCGACGAAGCGGGCATCGTCCACGCGGGCGTCGGCGAGCACCGCGCCGCCGCGCGCGCCGCGCGCTATTTCGACACGGACAAGGGACGCGTCGCGCTCATCTCGATGGCGTCCACGTTCACGCCGCTCTCGCGTTCCGCGCCGCCTGCCGGGCAGGCGCCCGGCCGCCCCGGCCTCAACGCGCTGCGGACGACGCGCTACGCGTTCGTCACGCCCGACGAGCTGAAGGCGCTCCGCAAGATTCGGGAGGAGCAGCCGGCGGGATCCGTGCGGCCGCCGGAAAAAGAGACGCCCGACGAAGTCGATCTGTTCGGCGTCCGCTACAGAGCGGCGGATCACCGCGGCTTCTCCTACACGATGGATCCGGTCGACGAGCGCGAGATCCTCAAGAGCATCCGCGCCGCCAAGCAGGTCTCGGACTTCGTCATCGTCACGATTCACGCGCACGAGCCCGGCAACTGGAGCCAGACGCCGGCCGATTTCCTGCCGCCGCTCGCGCACGAGGCGATCGACGCCGGCGCCGACGCGTTCGTCGGCCACGGGCCGCACCAGGTGCGCGGCGTCGAGATTTACAAGGGCAAGCCGATCTTCTACAGCCTCGGCAACTTCATCTTCCAGCTCGATCTGCTCGAGCCGGTCGCGAGCGATCTCTACGAGCAATACAAGATGGACGGCGCCGCCGCGACCGACGCCGAGTTCGACGCGATGTGGAACCGCGTCACCTTCGGCAGCGACGTGTGGTACCAGAGCGTCGTCGCGACGAGCCGCTTCGAGAAGGGGCGCGTCGCCGAGATCCGGCTGCACCCGATCGACTTGAGCTACACGGCGCGCGGCGCCGATCGCGGCGTGCCGAAGCTCGCCGCCGCGGACGTCGGCCGGACGATTCTCGAGCGGCTGCAGCGCCTCTCTCAGCCGTTCGGCACGCGGATCGCCATCGAGCAGGGCGTCGGCATCATCCGTCCGCCCGCGGCCTCGTCGAGCGACGCCGCGAAGTAGCGAGCGACGATCCAAGATCCCGCAGACGCGCGCGATCACGGCGTGGATCCGCGACAAAAGCAATTGCGTTCGCGGAAATTCAGGTGTAGTGTCCGTTCACAAATCGACCACCGGTCGGCGGGGTACACGTTTGTAGTCTCGGTCGCTCGTTCTCTCGGAACACGGAGGAGGCGCATGAGGCGGCTGCACTGCCAGATTCCGGTCCTCGTTCTTGTGCTCGCGCTCGCGTCCGCGGTCGCCGCGTCCGGCCAGACCGTCAGCACCACGACCGGCGCCATCAACGGCAAGATCACCGACGCGAGCGGCGCCGTGATGCCGGGCGTCACCATCACGATCACCAGTGCCTCGATGCAGGGCACCCGCACAGACGTGACCGGCACCGACGGCATTTATCGCTTCTCCGCGATCCCGCCCGGCGACTACACCGTGCGCTACGAGCTCGCGGGGTTCGAAACCCAGATTCGTGAAGGCCTGCGCGTCGGCCTCGGGTTCACGGCGACCGTGAACGTCGAGCTGCGCGTCGCGCGGCTCACCGAATCGGTCACCGTCAGCGGCCAGTCGCCGGTCGTCGACGTCGCGACGACGAAGACGTCGACCAACTTCGACGCGCAGCAGCTCGCGTCGCTGCCCAACGCGCGCGACTTCTGGTCGATTCTCGCCGCCGCGCCCGCGATCCAGATGCAGCGCATCGACGTCGGCGGCAGCGCCGCCGGCACGCAGACCGGCTACTCCACCTACGACACGAAGGCCGATCAGCATCGCCCGATGGTCGAAGGGATCGTGAACACGGAAGGCACCAACGCCGCCGGGTTCTATTACGACTACGGCGCCGTCGAAGAGGTCTCGGTCACGACGGGCGCGAACACGCCCGAGATGCCGTGGGCCGGCGTGATGACGCAGTTCATCGCGAAGTCGGGCGGCAACACCTATCACGGCAAGCTGTACGCGGACTACGAGAACGAGAACATCCAGTCGCGCAACATCGACGCGGCGCAGATTGCGCTCGGCGTGAAGGGCGGCGGCAACCTGGGACCGACCGACCTGAACCGGCTCCACAGCTACCACGACGTCAACGGCGACGCCGGCGGCTATATGAAGAAGGACAAGCTGTGGTGGTACGGCTCGCTGCGCGATCAGGACGCGCAGAGCCTGCTCCCGAACTTCCCGGTGAAGCCGTTCGAGACGCACCTGCAGAACATCACAGGCAAGGGCACCTACGCGATCAACTCGAACAACAAGCTGGTCGCCTTCGCGCAGTGGGGCAAGAAACAGCAGCCGAACCGCCTGGATACGTTTCTCGTCAACGCGACGGCCGCCGTGCACAACAGCGCCGACTCGACGTGGAACCAGTCCTACTGGGCGCACACGTACAAAGTCGGCTGGGACGACGTCGTCAGCGACAAGATGTTCTTCGAGGTCCACGGCGGGCAGTTCCACTATCTCTGGCCGAACCACCGCTACACGGAGGCGCCGGCGTACGAGGACATCAGCACGAACATCGTGAGCGGCGGCAACCAGGACGGCTGGTTCCGGGACATCACGCGCAACCAGATCCTCGGATCGTTGAGCTACTTCAAAGACGGCTGGGGCGGCAGCCACAACTTTAAGGTCGGCGGCGAGTTCTTCAACGAACGCTACGACGATCTGCGCGGCCAGGGCGGCCTCGGCCAGGTGCCGAACGACGTGCTGATGGTTCTGAGCAACGGCGCGCCGTCCGAGGTGATCCTGTTCCAGACGCCGTCGGCGTCGCTGAACGGTCTGTGGACCACGGGCCTTTATGCATCCGACACCTGGCGCGTCGGCTCGCGCCTGACGTTCACGCTTGGCGTCGTCTTCGATCGCTACCGGGACTACATGCCGGACCAGATCGGTCCGCCGGTCAGCGCATTCAACACGGCGCAGGTCTCGTTCCCCGCGGTGAACAACCTGATCACGTGGAACCTCACGTCGCCGCGACTAGGCCTCACCTACGATCTGAGCGGCAACGGGAAGACGGTATTGAAGGCCAACTACGCGTCGTACTGGTGGAATCCGGGCACGACCGCGATCAATTCCAACGTCAACCCGAATTCGCCGGACTGGTGGCGCCGGTATCAGTGGCGCGATCTGAACAGCGACGGCATCTGGCAAAACGGCGAACAGGGTCAGCTCAACAGGTCCTCAGGCGGTGTCGGCAGCAC
>QHWK01000787.1 GCA_003223775.1 Acidobacteriota bacterium | reverse complement strand
TCGCCGTCTACGTCGATAACAAGCCCGGCGTCCTGAACCGCGTCGCGTCGCTGTTCCGGCGCCGCGCGTTCAACATCGAGTCGCTGACGGTCGGGCACACCGAAACGCCCGGCGTGTCGCGCATGACGGTGGTGGTCGACACCGACGAGTACGGCGCGCGCCGCCTCGAGGCGCATCTCTACAAGCTCGTCCCGTGCCGGCGCGTGGACAACATCACGACGTCGCCGTCGATCGCGCGCGACCTCGCGCTGATCAAGGTGGCGGCGACCGGCGACGCGCGCACGCACGTCATGCAGCTCGTCGACGTCTACCGCGCGCGCATCGTGGATGTCAGCCCGGAATCGCTCGTCATCGAGACGACCGGCACCGAGGACAAGATCGACAGCCTCGTCGAAGTGCTGCGGCCCTACGGCGTCGTCGAGATGGTGAGAACCGGCCGTGTCGCGATGATGCGCGGGCTGGCGCCGGTGCGCCGCAGCGGCGCGAAGCCGCCGGACGACACCGCGCCCGAGATCGGCGGCGACGTCAGTAACTGTTCGGTGTAATGGCTGGCTGATGGCTGATGGCTGATGGCTGATGGCTGATGGCATCAGCCATGACAGCGAAGGAGACACATGGCGACGATGTACTACGACAACGACGCGGACCTCTCGCTCATCCAGGCGCGGAAGGTCGCGATCATCGGTTACGGCTCGCAGGGGCACGCGCACGCGCTGAACCTGAAGGACAGCGGCGTCAGCGTCCGCGTCGGCCTGCCGTCGACCAGCCGCTCGCGCGCCAAGGCGCAGGCCGCCGGCCTCGTCGTCGGCGACGTGCGCGAAGTCGCGCAGTGGGCCGACGTCGTGATGATCCTCATCCCGGATCACCTGCAGGGAAAGATCTACCGCGAGGAGATCGAGCCGAACCTGCAGGCCGGGAACATGCTGATGTTCGCCCACGGCTTCAACATCCGCTTCGCCGCGATCGCGCCGCGCGCCGACCTCGACGTCGCGATGGTCGCGCCCAAGTCGCCGGGGCACCGCGTGCGCGAGCTGTTCGTCGAAGGCGCCGGCACGCCGGCGCTCTTCGCCATCCACCAGGACGCGACCGGCAGCGCGCGCGCGCTGACGCTGTCGTACGCGAAAGGCATCGGCGTCACGCGCGCCGGCGTGATCGAGACGACCTTCGCTGAGGAGACCGAAACGGATCTCTTCGGCGAGCAGGCGGTGCTCTGCGGCGGCGTGAGCGCGCTGATCAAGGCGGGATTCGAGACGCTCGTCAACGCCGGCTATCAGCCCGAGATCGCGTACTTCGAGTGCCTTCACGAGCTGAAGCTGATCGTCGATCTGATCTACCAGGGCGGTCTGAGCTACATGCGCTACTCGGTGAGCGACACCGCGGAGCACGGCGACTACACCGGCGGCCCGAAGATCGTCACCGCCGAGACGCGCCGCGCGATGCAGCAGCTGCTCGACGACGTACGCAGCGGGAAGTACGCGCAGGCGTGGATCGCGGAGAACGAAGCGGGCCGTCCGACGTTCAACAAGCTGCGCGAGGTCGATCGCCATCACCAGATCGAGCAGGTCGGCGCGCGCCTGCGTCAGATGATGCCGTTCCTGAAGCCCGTCGCCGCTGAAGAAACCGTAACGGCGCGTTGAGGGGATTGGGGATTGGGGCCCCAACCCCCAATCCCCGGCGGCGCGTCGCCAGTCCGCGCGTCGCCTCGCTTGACCGCTAAACCGTTCGGGTGATAAAACTTGCCCAGATCGGGCATCTCCTGGCACGCGCCATGCGCCTGACTCCCTTTACATGGACAAACTCGTCGAGCGCGAAGCCGCGACTCGCAACCCACTCGCCGCCGCGCCCGCCCTCGCCGTTCAATTCTTTCTGATCCCGCTGGCCGTCGTTGGTATCACGGTCGCCGTCTACGTCGGCTTCCGCTCGCTGCTCGCCGACGATCGGAGGCCGCAGGACTACCTCGCCGAAGTGCGCAACGGCGGGTCCGATCGCCGCTGGCCGGCGGCATACGAGCTCTCGCGGCTCATGGCCGATCCGCAGGTGCGCGCCGATCGCTCGCTCGCGCCCGAGCTCGTCAAGGCGTTCGTCGCCGCGAAAGACGACGACCCGCGGGTCCGCCAGTATCTTGCGCTGGCCATCGGACGCCTCGATCCGCCGCTGCCGGCCGAAGCGGTCGCTGAGCTCAAGAAGACGCTCGACTCGAGCGACGCCGAAGCGCGCATCAGCGCAATCTGGGCGCTCGGATCCTCGGGCGACGCGGCGGTCGTGCCGACACTCCAGCCGCTCTACGAGTCGTCGGACGCCGGCATTCGCAAGATGGCGGTCTACGCGCTCGGCGCGCTGCCGGGCGACGCGCAGATCGACACCCTGCGCACCGCGCTCGAGGATTCGGCGGCCGACGTGCGCTGGAACGCCGCGGTCGCCCTCTCGCGCAAGGGACGCACTGACGGCGTGCCGGTCCTCCGCCAGATGCTGGATCGCGACTACGTTC
>QHWK01000786.1 GCA_003223775.1 Acidobacteriota bacterium | reverse complement strand
CGCGCGCAGGCCGCTCGAATGATCGATGTGGCTGTGCGTGTTGACGACGTACGTGATCGGCTTGTTGGGGATCAGCTTCTTCGCTTCCGCCAGCACCGCGAGGCCGCGCGCCTCGCTCTGGCCCAACTCGATCACCGTGATGTGATCCTTGAAGTCGATCGCGAGAGCGCCGTAGCCGCCGGTGATGAGATACACGCCGTCGCCGAGCTTTTCGGACGTCGCGGCGCCCGCCGCTGCCGGGGCCGCCGCGCCGGCGCCGCCGCGTCCCTGCGCCGCCTGAATCGAGACGGGCGCGTTCGCCTTCACGTCGGTCAGCGTGAGATCGAAGATCGGATAGCCGCCCTGTTTCTGCACGATGTGCATCGGGAACTGCGCGCCGCC
Organism: Acidobacteriota bacterium; assembly: GCA_003223775.1. Lineage (GTDB taxonomy): Bacteria > Acidobacteriota > Vicinamibacteria > Vicinamibacterales > CAVVIG01 > QHWK01. Next base: position 1,834 of record QHWK01000786.1, on the reverse strand, counting down.
GACGTCCTTGTAGTCGGTGTAGATCGCCTCGAACGGCATGTCGCCGTAGAACGGGTTGTCGATCCACGTCTCGACGCGATCGACGAGGTTGCGATCGCTGATGTAGCCGTTGACCTTCGCCTTGTTGTCTCCGACGAAGCTCACGACCTGGTATTTCTTTCCGCCAACCGTCTTCGCTTCGACCGTCGCGCCGCGCCGCGCGGCCGCGCGCAGGAAGCCGTGCGGCAGCAGGACGATCTCGAGCTGCTGCACCCACGGTGTGTCGGCGCCGACGACGATCGTCTGGTTCACGGGCTGGTCGCCGACGATCGGCTGCTGGCCGCCGCCGTGCGGCAGCAGGACGATCTCGAGCTGCTGCACCCACGGCGTGTCGGCGCCGACGACGATCGTCTGGTTCACCGGCTGGTCGCCGACGATCGGCTGCTGGCCGCCGCCGCGCGGCGGGTTCTCCCCCTGCGCGCGCACGCGCTCGACGCGCGACGCCGGCGCCTCGAAGTTGACCGCGCGCGAGTAGCTCTTGTTGATGAACTTCGGCCACGGCGAGCTCGGATTCGGCGCCTGGCCGAGCGCGAAGTCGTAGCCGGTCGCCGAGTACTGCACCGTCTTGAGCGCGTCGACGCCCATCGCGCGTGACGCGCCGTCGACGACGGCCTTCGCGTCCTGCGCCGAGAGCGTCCAGACCAGCGCCGCCGCCGCCGCGAGTCCTGCAAGGAGCGTCTTCTGCATGCTGCACCCGCCTTTCGACGGCGGATTGTACAATTGAATGGGATGACTGAATACAAGCCCCAGCAACTGGACAAGAAGTGGCAGGAGGCGTGGGCCGCCTCGGACGCGTTCGAGGTCGGCATCGATCCATCCCGGGAGAAGTTCTACGCGCTGGAGATGTTCGCCTACCCGTCGGGCCACGCGCACGTCGGGCACCTGCGCAACTACATCATCGGCGACGTGGTGGCGCGGACCAAGCGGATGCGCGGCTACAACGTGCTCCACCCGTTCGGGTGGGACGCCTTCGGCCTGCCGGCGGAGAACGCGGCGATCAAGGACGGCACCCACCCCGAGACGTCCACGCTCGCGAACATCGCGCACATGAAGGGGCAGCTGCAGCGTCTGGGGATCAGCTACGCGTGGCAGCGCGAGATTGCCACGTGTGAGCCCGAGTACTACAAGTTCAACCAGTGGATCTTCCTGAAGATGTTCGAGCGCGGCCTCGCGTACCGCAAGCGCTCGACGGTGAACTGGTGTCCGAGCTGCAACACGGTGCTGGCGAACGAGCAGGTGATCGACGGCGCCTGCTGGCGGTGCGGATCCACCGTCGTCGCGCGCGAGCTCGAGCAGTGGTTCTTCCGCATCACGCAGTACGCCGACGAGCTGCTCAAGGGGCTCGACACGCTCACCGCCTGGCCCGACAAAGTCGTCGCCATGCAGCGGAACTGGATCGGACGGTCCGAGGGCGCGCGCATCACGTTCCCGATCGCCGGCGCGGCCGGTGAGTCGATCGAGATCTTCACCACGCGCATCGACACGATTTACGGCGCCACGTTCGTCGTCCTGGCGCCGGAGCACCCGATCGTGGAGCGGTTTGCGCGTGAGAGCCCCGACCCCGAGGCGTTCCGCGCGCGCGCGGCGAAGTTCCGCGCGCTGGACCGCGAAGCGCGGATCACCGGCGCGATCGAGAAGGAAGGCTTCGATACCGGTCGCAAGGCGGTGAACCCGTTCTCGGGCGAAGAAGTGCCGATCTGGATCGCGAACTTCGTGCTGGCGGAGTACGGCACGGGCGCGATCATGGCGGTCCCCGCGCACGACGAACGCGACTTCGAGTTCGCCCGCAAGTACA
>QHWK01000785.1 GCA_003223775.1 Acidobacteriota bacterium | reverse complement strand
TAGAAAGCAGGACCGCGGTTCACAGCAACCCGCATTCCCCGATCATCCACAATCCACAATCCACAATCCGCAATCCGCAATCCACAGTCATTCCGCACTCCGCACTCCGCACTCCGCAATAAATCCGCAATCCGCATTCCGCAATCCGCAATTCCGATTCCGCCGTCATCCCGTCACCGCTCCCAACGACGCCGACGACACCAGCCGCGCGTACTTCGCGAGCACTCCCGTCGGATAACGCGGCTGCGGCGCGCGCCACTCGGCGAGGCGCTCGGTCACCACGTCTGCGGCGAGCTCGACGTTCAGCGTCCGCGCCGCCACGTCGATCGCGATGATGTCGCCGTCGCGGACGGCGGCGATCGGCCCGCCGCGCGCCGCTTCCGGCGCGATGTGGCCGACGCAGAAGCCACGCGTCGCACCCGAGAATCGCCCGTCGGTGACGAGCGCGACGCTCTCGCCGAGCCCGGCCCCGACGATCGCGCCGGTCACCGCGAGCATCTCGCGCATCCCCGGGCCGCCGCTCGGCCCCTCGTACCGGATCACGACGACGTCCCCCGGCGTGATCGATTGCGTCTGCACCGCCTGGAACGCCGCTTCCTCGCTGTCGAAGACGCGCGCGGGCCCCCGATGCTGCGCGCGCCCGGTGCCCGACACTTTCATCACCGCGCCTTCGGGCGCGAGGCTGCCGCGCAGGATCACCAGGCCGCCGCTCTTTTTGAGCGCCTGCGCCACCGGCCGCACGACTTCCTGCCCCGGCGTCTCGGACGCGCGCGCCGCTTCCTCGCCGAGCGTCCGGCCGGTCACTGTTTTCGCGTTCGGGTCGATCGCGCCCGCTTCGACGAGCCGCTTCGCGACGAGCGGGCTGCCGCCGGCGGCGTGCAGGTCGGTCGCGACGAAGCGGCCCGACGGCTTGAGGTCGGCGAGCAGCGGCACGCGGCTGCTGATGCGATCGAAGTCGGCGAGCTCGAGCGGCACGCCCGCCTCGCGCGCGATCGCGATGAGGTGCAGCACCGCGTTCGTCGATCCGCCGGTCGTCGCCACCGACGCAATCGCGTTCTCGAGCGCCGCGCGCGTGATGATGTCGCGCGGCCGCAGGTTGCCGCGCACGAGGTCCATCACGCGCTCGCCGGTCGTGCGCGCGACCGCCGCTTTCTTGGGGTCGATCGCCGGCACGCTGCCGCTCCCGAGCGCCGCGATGCCGAGGAACTCGCTCGCGATCGCCATCGTGTTCGCGGTGAACTGGCCGCCGCACGCTCCGGCGCCGGGGCACGCGTCGGCCTCGAGCCGCCGCAGATCCTCGTCGGTGATCGAGCCGGCGGCGTGCGCGCCGACCGCCTCGAAGACGTCCTGAATCGTCACCGAGTGGCCGTGCCACTGGCCGGGCGCGATCGATCCGCCGTAGAGCAGCACGCCGGGCACGTTCAGCCGCGCCAGCGCCATCACGCCGCCGGGAATGGTCTTGTCGCAGCCGACGAGGACGACGAGGCCGTCGAAGCCGTTGCCGCGCGTGACGAGCTCGATCGAGTCGGCAATCACCTCGCGGCTCACGAGCGACGCGCGCATCCCCTCGGTGCCCATCGTGATGCCGTCGGAAATCGACACCGTGTTGAATTCCATCGGCGTCCCGCCGGCGGCGCGGATGCCCTCCTTCACGTGCGCGTCGAGATCGCGCAGGTGGTAGTTGCAGGGGCCGATCTCGATCCACGTGTTGGCGACGCCGATGAGCGGCTTCTTCAGGTCGGCGTCGGTGAAGCCGACCGCCTTCAGCATCGCGCGCGCGGGCGCGCGGTGCGGGCCGGTTGTCAGGGGGTTCGAACGATCGCTCACGAGACCACCTCGAACGGATCGGGCATGCGTCCCTCGTGCGTTTTCCAGCTGGGATAGGTGCCGAGCGTCCGCAGCATCGACGCGAACTCGCCGAGGTGCGCCAGCGCGCGCGCGCACGCCACCTCGTCGCGCGCGATGCCGAGGTCGACGTAGAAGAGGTACTCCCACGGCCGGCCCGGAATCGGCCGCGACTCCAGCTTCGTCAGATCGATCCCGCGCAGCGCGAACACGCTCAGCGCCTTGAAGAGCGACCCCGCTTCGTTCGGCAGCGAGAAGACGATCGACGTCTTGTCGGGCACGACGTCCTCGAGCGGCGTCCGCCCGATGACGAGGAAGCGCGTGATGTT
>QHWK01000023.1 GCA_003223775.1 Acidobacteriota bacterium | reverse complement strand
GAAGTCCCGCGCCCCGCGGCGCATCGCCTCGACGGCGAGCTCCACCGATCCCCACGCCGTCATCACCACGACGGGCAGCGTGATGTCGTGCGCGCGCAGCTGCGCGAGCAGATCGAGTCCCTCCTGACCCGACGTCGTGTCGCGCGTGTAGTTCAAATCCATCAACACCGCGTCGTATTCCTGAGAGTCGAACGCCTCCAGGACGGCGGCCGGCGATCCGGCGGAATCGATCCTGTACCCTTCGCCCTTCAGGAGGAGGCGCAGCGCCTCGAGGACATCCGGTTGATCGTCGGCGATCAACACGCGCGGAGTGATCACGTCGCTCTGCCAGGATGGCACCATCACGTCGTCTGCTGTGTTCGCGCTAATCATCGACCACCCACCCGTCTCGGAGTTGAATGATGCGCGTCCCGTAGGACGCGTTCACTTCGGAATGCGTCACCTGGACGATCGTGGCGCCGCTCTCGTTCAGAGAGCGGAACAGCTCCATGATCTCCTTGCCCTGCGCCGAATGAAGATTGCCGGTCGGCTCGTCGGCGAGAACGACTTGCGGATTCGCGATGACCGCGCGCGCGACGCCCACGAGCTGCTGCTGCCCGCCGGAGAGCTGATTGGGATAGAGGTCTTTTTTTCCGACGATCTGGAATCGATCCAGGATGTCGGCCACCATGCTCTGGCGATCCTTGCGGCTGACGTTGCGGTACGAGAGCGGAATCTCCAGATTCTCGTAAACGGTCAGGTTGTCGAGCAGGTGATAGCTCTGGAAGACGAACCCGATGTGCTTCTTGTGCAGTTCCGAACGCTGTTTCGGATTGAGACGATGCACGGGTTGATCCATGAAGTAGTACTCGCCGGACCACGCGCTGTCGTGCATGCCGAGGATGTGGAGCAGCGTCGACTTGCCCGCGCCCGACGGCCCCATGATCGAGACGAACTCGCCTTCCTTGATGTCCAGGTTCACGCGGCGCAGCACGTAGGTGCGCCCGACGCCGTGCGGGTAGGACTTCTCGACGTTGCGAAGTGAGATCAGCATGATGTTCAGTCAGCCCTCAAGGCAATCATCGGATCGACGCGCGTGGCGCGGCGCGCCGGAAGATAGGCGGCCGCGACGACGACGGCCATCAGCAGCAGGCTCACCGCGCCAAAGGTCGTGGGGTCCGACGCGGTGACGCCGAACAGCAGCGACGACAATGCGCGCGTGAGCAGCAGCGCGCCGGCGAGGCCGGCGCCGAGGCCGGCCGCGCCGAGCGCCGCCGCCTGCGTCATCACCAGACGCCGGACGTCGCCCGGCTGCGCGCCGAGCGCGAGGCGGATCCCGATTTCGCGCCGGCGCTGCGCGACGCCGTACGCGAGCACGCCGTAGATCCCGAGGCCGGCGAGCAGCGTCGCGATCGCGGCAAAGGCGCTCGCGAGCGTCGCCGTGAAGCGCGGCTGCGCGGTGGCGAGCCGCACGTAGTGCGTCAGCGTCTGCACGTCGCCGGGCGGCTGCTCGGGATCGAGGCGCACGATCGCCGCCCGCAGCGCGGCCGCGCGCGCCGCCGGATCGCGTTCGGTGCGGACGACGACGGAGAAGAACGGCCACGGCGTCTGCGGAAACGGCGCGTACATCTCCGGCTGCGCCTTCTCGGAGAGCTCGCTTTCCTTGACGTCGGCGACGACGCCGATCACCTCGCGCGGTCCGCTGTTGTGATAGCCGATCGTCACCCGCTTGCCGATCGCGTCCTCGCCAGGAAAATACGTCCGCGCCAGCGTCTCGCTGACGACGAGCACGGGCGGCGCCTGCTCGTCGTCGCGCGCCGTGAAGGCGCGGCCCCGAACGAGCCGGATGCCCATCGTCGAAAAATAGTCCGGGCTCACGGCATGGTAGGCGGCGTTGGTGTGATCTTCGTCGCGCACCGGCCGTCCTTCGACGCGGAAGCCGATGCCCATGTCGTTGCCGGTGAGGGGGAGCGTCGATCCCGCGGCCGCGGATCGGACGCCGGGAATCGAGCGCAGCGCATCGATCGTCCGGCGATAGAACGCGATTCGCGCGGGGTCGTTCGGGTAGCGTGTGTCGGGCAGCGAGATCTCCATCGCGAGCGTGCGCTCGGCGGCGAAGCCGACGTCCACGCGCTGGAGATTGAGGAGCGTGCGGCCGAGCAGACCCGCGCCGGCGAGCAGCAGCAGCGAGATCGCCACTTCCGACGCCACGAGAATCTGGCGCGTCCGTACGCCGCGCGGATCGGCGGCGATCGTCGTCCCTTTCAGCGTTTCCCCTGCGTCGAGGCGGCTCGCCTGAAACGCGGGAATCATGCCGAACGCGATCCCCGTCGCCGCCGACAGCAGCGCGGCAAACGCGAGGACGCCGCGATCGATGCGGACGTCGTGCAGCCGCGGAATGTCCACCGGGCTCGCGGCGACGACTGCCGCAAGGCCCCAGAGCGAAAGCAGCACGCCGACGGCGCCCGCGATCGCCGACAGGACGACGCTCTCGACGAGCAGCTGCCGGACGATGCGTCCGCGGCCGGCGCCGAGCGCCGCGCGGATGGCGAGCTCGCGGCGGCGGCCCACGCCGCGCGTGAGCAGCAGGTTCGCGACGTTGGCGCACGCGATGAGCAGCACGGCGCCGACGGCGCCGAGCAGCACCGTGAGCGCGAGCCGGTGCTGCCGGACGATCCGCTCCTGCAGCGGCACCACGCGAACCAGGCGCGCCGCGTTCGACTTGGGGAATTCGCGCGCGAGCCGTTCGCCGATCGCGCCGAGCTCGGCGGCGGCCTGTTCGGCCGACGCGCCGGGCGCGAGCCGCGCGATCGTGTGGACGAAATGCGCGCCTCGCTGGGACGCGAGCTGCGCGCCAATCTGCGTGGTCGCGATCGGCAGCCAGACGTCGACGCGCTTCGATTGAATGGGGAAGTCGAACGTCTCGGGGGCGACGCCGATGATCGTGCACGCCTGGCCCTCGATGGTCGCCGTCCCGCCGACGACGGCCGCGTCGGCGCCGAAGCGCTCGCGCCACAGGTGCTCGGCGATCACGGCCGTCGGCGCGGCGCCGGGACGCACGTCCGCGTCGGCGAAGGACCGGCCGCGTAGGAGCGGCGCGCCCAGCGTGGCCATCAGATCGCCGGTCACGAATGTCGTCAACAGCGTGGCTGCCTCGCCGCGTCCCGTGAGGATCACCGAGCCGCCGGTGTAGCCGACGACGTCCTGAACCGTGCGCGCCGCCTTCAAATCGATGACATCCGGCACCGACGCGGTGCCGTCGTCGTCGCCGCGGGTCACCGACTGGATGGCGATCAGCCGCTCGGCGTCGGCAAACGGCAGCGGCCGCAGCAGGACGCCGTCGACGATGCTGAAGATGACGGTCGTCGCGCCGATGCCGATCGCGAGCACGGCGACGACCAACGACGTGAAGCCGGGCGCGGTGAGAAGGAGGCGGAAAGCCTGTCTGAGATCCGTGATCATGGCTGAGGGCTGATGGCTGATGGCTATGGTCGATGGCTGGCCATCGTGCCAGCCATCAGCCGTCAGCCCTCAGCCGTGACGGGTTTTCTACTCCGTCACAGCCATCTCCGTCTGCTCTTCGACGACGCGGCCGTCGAAGACGTGGATGCTGCGGTCGGCGTGCCGCGCGTAGCGCGGATCGTGCGTGACCATGCAGATCGTCGCGCCGCCGCGGTGCAGCTCGCGCAGCAGATCCATCACCGCTTCGCCGCTGCGTGAGTCGAGGTTTCCGGTGGGCTCGTCCGCGAGCAGGATGAGCGGCTCGCCGGCGACCGCGCGCGCCACGGCGACGCGCTGCTGCTGACCGCCGGAGAGCTGACTCGGCAAGTGCTTCGCGCGATGCGCCATGCCGACGCGCTCGAGCGCCGCTTCGACGCGCTGCCGCCGCTCGGCCGACTTCATGCCGCGGTAGGTGAGCGGCAGCTCGACGTTCTCGAACACGGTGAGGTCGCCGATCAGGTTGAAGCTCTGGAAGATGAACCCGATCTCGCGGTTGCGCACGCGCGCGCGCTCGGAGGCGGGCAGTTCGGCGACCGGCCGGCCGTTCAGGAAGTACTGGCCTTCGGTCGGCGAATCGAGCAGGCCGAGAATCGACAGCAGCGTGGACTTGCCGCAGCCCGACGGCCCGGCAATCGACACGTACTCGCCCTTGTCAATCTGGAGGTGAATCCCGGAGAGCGCGTGCGTCTCGACCTCGTCGGTGAAGAAGACCTTCGTCACACCATCCAGCTTGATCAGCGGTTGCCCGTTCTCAGCCATCTCGCTCTCCTGCAGGCCTGAAGGCCTGCGCTACCGTCGCGTCTGCCGCGCGGCGCTCACTGTAGCGCAGCCCTTCAGGGCTGCTCCGGTCATTTGAGACGAATCCGGTCGTATGCGTCGTACGCCGACATGTCCGACAGAATCACCTGATCGCCGACCTTGAGCCCAGACAGCACTTCGATCGTGTTCACCGAGCTCTTTCCGAGCTTCACCTGCACGCGGTCGGCGTTCACGCCGTCCTGCTGGATCTTGAACAAGCCGACGACGCTCTGATCCTGGCCGAACGCCGGCCGGCCCATGAAGACCACGTCGTTCAGCCGCTCGAGCTCGATCGTGCCGTCCACGCTCAAGTCCGGCACCGCGCCCTTCGGCAACTCGCCGGTGAGCGTCACGTCGACGGTGCGCGTGCCGTTCTGCACCGAAGGGTCGATGCGCGCGACACGTCCTTCGACGACGCCGTTGCGCGTGTCGACTTCCGCTTTCTGTCCGAGCTGGATGTCCTTCGCCTGCGTCTCCGCGATCTTGATCTCCGCCTTCAGGCGGCTCGGGTTCGCGACGCGCGCGAGGTTGGTGCCCGGCGCGACCTGCTGGCCGACCTCGATCGGCACGAGCTGCAGCATGCCGTCGAGGCCGGCGCGGACTTTGAGCTCGTCGCGCTGCTGCCTCGTGAGCTGCAGGAGCGCGCGCGCCTGATCGACGGCCGACTGCTGCACGGCGAGCTGCGCGCGCGTCGACTCGGTCTTGCTCGCGAGCTGCTCCTTGGAGATCTCGTTGCGGACGCCAAGCTGATCGCGCTCGACCTGCGATTGCCGCAGCACGAGCGCCGAGACGAGTTGATCTTTCGCGAGCTCCTCGTTCATCTGCGCCTGCATCTTCGCCTTGTTGAAGTCGGCCTCGATTTGCGCCGCGGTCGCCCGCGTCGCCAGCAGATCGTTGGCGAGCTGCACCTTGATGTTCGCGAGCGCGGCTTGCGCGGCCTGCAGTTTCAACTCGGCGTCCTGGAGCTGCTGCTCGAGCTGCGGGTTGCTGAGCTCCAGGATCACGTCGCTCGATTTCACCGCCGTGCCGGGCCGCAGGATGATCTTCTCGACGCGTCCCTGCGTGGTTGCCGGAATCCACCGGATGTCTTCCGGGGTCAGCGTGCCGAGGCCGCGCACCTGGCGCACCATCGGCCCGCGCTTCACCGTGTCGGGCCACACGACCGCGCGCTCGACGGTCGGCGCAGCCGGCTTCAGCCGCGAGAGCCCGACGCTGACGAGCACGACGGCGAGCAGACCCACACCGGCGTACAGCGCCTGGCGGATCCGCTTCTTTCTGGCATTGGACGGACGAGCTATATCCATGGTTGTTATGTGTGAGCTTAGACGGAAACTTTCGTCAAAACGATCGCCTTTCGCCAAGGCAAAGGCAGAGCCAGTCGGAGTGGAGAGTGTAAGTGATTATACTGTCAGCGTTTAGCTGATGGCAAAGGGAGCCTTCGCGGGCGAAAAAGTGTCCGGTTGTGGGACGACCGGATCCCGCAAGCGGGACGCCTGATCTTAGTGTCGGCCGAGAACCGCGAGGAACGCGGCGACGACCTGCGGATCGAACTGCACCGTCGAGCAGCGAAGCAGCTCGGCGACGGCGTCGGCTGCGTTGAACCGGCTTCGGTACGCGCGATCCTGCGTCATCGCGTCGTACGCGTCGACGACGGCGATGATCCGGCTGGCGAGTGGAATCGCCTCGCCGGCGATCTGATGCGGATAGCCGCCGCCGCCGAACCACTCGTGCGATGCGCGAACGATCGGCGCGGCGCCGGCGAGCGCAGAGGTCGCCTCCAGGATTTCGGCGCCAACATCGACGTGCTGCCGCATGATCGCGATCTCGCCGGCCGTCAGCGGCGACGGCTTCGTCACGAGCGCTTCTGGAATCGCGATCTTGCCGATGTCGTGAAACCGCGCGGCGACGGCGAGCGACGGCTCCGCCGCCAGGCGCATCTCGCGCGCGACCGATTGCGCGTAGCGCTCGACGCGCTCGCCGTGCGCTGCCGTCTCGGTGATTCGATCGAGCGCCAGACCGTGCAGCACGCCGGCCTCGTCCTCGCCGTGGCGCGCGCGCTCCGCGACCGTCGCCGAGATGGCCGCGGCGCGATCGCGCAGCTCAATCGACAGCATCGCATGCCAGTGCCGCTCCTCGAGCGTCTGCTTGCGCCACTGCCGTCCGCGATCGACAGCCAGCACGAATCGTTCGCGCGGGAACGGCTTGATCAGGAAGTCGGCGACCGGCTGCTGCGCGTCGCCGCGGAGGAGATCGGAGTACGCCGTCGCGAGGACGACGGCCGTGTGCGGGTGCTCGCGCTGCAGCTGGACGGCGAGCCACAAGCCGTCGCGCCCCGGCATCATCACGTCGATGACGGCGAGATCGTAGCGGCGCCGCCGCATCGTCTCGAGCGCTTCGTCCGCGCTCGCCGCGGTCTGCGGCCGCAGGCCGAGAGCGCTCACCCAACGCGCCATCAGGTCGCGCACCGCTGGTTCATCGTCGACGATCAAGACGGACTCGAGGGATGTCATGTGGCTCGGCGGGTAAGAGGCAAGACAACTGCCAGATTGATGCGCGAGGTAACTCTTTGCCAGATGCCCCACACATAGTGCGCGGCGTGCTATAACGCACAGAGGCCGCACGATCGCGGCGCCTGTTTCCGCACACATCTCGGGTGTGCGGCGCGGAATGTCGAGGCGCGGGGCGGGTGTGCCCCGGGCACGGTTCTTGGACCGTTCGGCTCGAGCCCGTCTATATGCACGAGTCGATCTACACGGTTTCCGAGCCGACGACCGAGGCGTCTCCCTGTCCGTGTCCCTCTTGTGGGGTGATCACGATGGCTAGTCCCGCCGCGAAGGCCGGCGGCGCGCGTCCGCTGCTGCTCGTCGTCGACGACGAAGCGCCGGTCCTCAAGGTCCTGGAGCGCGTCGCCGCGCGGACCGGCTTCGACGTCGTCACGTGCGGGAGCGGCGCGGAGGCGATGCGCGCGCTGATGCGCAAGCCCGCGGATCTCGCGATGCTGGATCTCCGGATGCCGGACGTGAACGGCCTCGATCTGCTGCGGCAGATTCGCGCCGCGGTCCCCAGCTGCGAAGTGATCCTCATGACGGCGTACGCGGCCGTCGACAGCGCGGTCGAAGCCATCAAGCTCGGCGCGCGCGAGTATCTGTCGAAGCCGTTCGATTTCGATCGCCTCAAGCAGGTGCTCGAGGACATCCGCGCGGAGCTCGAACGGCGCGCGCAGGTCGTCGCGCTCGAGAGCCAGGTGGCGCGGCAGCTCGAGTTCTGCGGCATGCTCGGACGTAGCCCGCAGATGCAGGAGGTCTTCAGCCTGATTCAGCGCCTCGCGCCGCACGCGAAGGTCGTGCTGATCGGCGGCGAGACCGGCACGGGCAAAGAGCTCGCGGCGCGCGCGTTTCACCAGGCCGGCACGCGGCGCACGCGTCCGTTTGTCACGATCAACTGCTCGGCGGTCGTCGACACGCTGTTCGAGAGCGAGCTGTTCGGCCACGTGCGCGGCGCGTTCACCGGCGCCGTCGAGTCGAAGCCGGGCGTCTTCGAGGCGGCGCAGGGCGGCACGCTGTTCCTCGACGAAGTCGGCGAGCTGCCGATGTCGGTGCAGGCGAAGCTGCTGCGCGCGCTCGAGGGTGGCGAGGTGCAGCGCGTCGGCTCGCTGCAGTCGAAGCGCGTCGACGTCAGCGTCGTCGCGGCCACCAATCGCGATCTACGCGCGGAGGTGGCCGCCAGCCGCTTCCGGGGCGATCTTTTCTATCGCCTCAACGTCGTCGAGGTCGTGCTGCCGCCACTGCGCGATCGACGCGAGGACATTCCGTACCTGACCGCGGCCTTCATCCGCGATTGCGCGGCGCGCACCCACAAACCGCTGCAGAGCCTGACGCCCGCTGCCGAACGCCTGCTGTACAGCGCGCGCTGGGACGGCAACGTCCGCGAGCTGAAGAACGTCATCGAGCGCGCGTGCATTCTCGCCGA
>QHWK01000784.1 GCA_003223775.1 Acidobacteriota bacterium | reverse complement strand
CCGAGCGCGCGCAGGACGAGCTCGATCGCCGTCGTGCCGGAGGAGACGCCGAGCGCGCGCCGCGCACCCGAGTGTACGGCGAACCACTGCTCGAAGTCGGCGACCTCCGGACCGGCGATGTAGGCGGAGCGATCGATCACCGAGGCGATCGCGGCGTCGATCCGCGGCTTGAGCTCCTCGTACTGCTCGCGGAGGGCGACGAGCCTGATCGTGGTGGTCAAGTAATCCGTCATGGCTGATGGCTGGTGGTCAAGTAACCCGTCATGGCTGATGGCTGGTGGTCAAGTAATCCGTCATGGCTGATGGCTCATGGCTAATGGCTGATGCGGGGAGCCATAAGCCATAGCCATCCAGCCATCCAGCCATCAGCCCTGACGGGTTCCCACAGTCCGGTAAGCGGACAGCCAGGCGTCCGCGGTCCGTCCGATATCGTAGCGCGCCGTCACCGTCTCGCGCGCGCGGACGCCCATCGCGCGTGCGCCCGCCGGATCCGCGAGCACGTCCTGCAGCGCCGCAGCCAGCGTCGCTTCGTCGTCGGGCGGAAACAGACGGCCGTTGACGCGGTCGTCGACGAGCGCGTCGGTCGAGCCCGGCAGCCGCGTGGCGAGGCACGGCAGGCCGCAGGCCATCGCCTCGAGCAGCGCGAGCGGATGCGCCTCGCGCACCGACGGGAGCACGTACACGTCGGCGGCGCGATAGTACTTCTCGATCTCGTGCGTCGCGTCGATGAACATCACGTCGTCGGCGCACCCGCTGGCGGCGGCGGCGCGCCGGATCTCGTCGGCGAGCGACGCGTCGATCTCGTAGTAGCCGGCGGCTTTCGCGCCGACGAACGCGAGCCGCGACCGCAGGCCGGCGGCCGCGGCGCGGCGCCACGCGCGGAACAGCAGATCGGGCCGCTTGTCGCGCGAGAAGAATCCGACGAACAGCACCACGGGTCGATCGACCGGCCACCCAAGCACGCGTTTCAGTTCGGCGCGCTCGCGATCGTCGGCCGGCCGGAAGCGCGCCGTGTCGACGCCGTTCGGCGCGAGGCGGATCCGATCCGCCGGCAGATTGGCCGCCGTCCAGCGCGCCATCAAATCGGCGCTGACGCTCAGCACGAGGTCGGCCGACCGGAAGGCCCACGACGCGATTGGCCCGCGGCGCGCCGCCGCACGCGGCTCGTCCTGTCCCGCGGTGTGCAGGCTCAAGACGAGCCGCTTGCCCAGAAGCCGCGCGAGGATCGAGACGGGCACGTTCTTCTGCGAGAAGCCGTGCACGTGGACGATGGCGTAGCTGCGGCGCGCGCGCAGGAGGTGCGCCGCGAGGCGGAGCGACGCCGCGATCTTCGACGCGCGGCTCGCCACGTCCACGTGCACGCGGTACACGACGACCTCGTCGACCGTCGAGACGGCCGGGAGCGCGGGATCGACGGCGGTCGTGAGCACACGCATGTCGGCGCGGCCGCGAAGCGCCGCGGCGACGGCTCGGCACTGAACCGCCGCGGCGCTGATCTCCGGATAGTACGCGCCCGTGACGAGCATCACGCCCGGTATCATGTGTCGGACGTCGTTGAAACTTAGAGCGCGTTTCAAAACTCGGACGTAGGGCGACCCTTTCAGGGTCGCCTGGCGAGGCTGAAAGCCTCGCCCTACACGTTTTGACACGCGTTGTTAATCAGGCAAAGGCGCGCTGCAGCACGGCGGCAAGGCGTTTCGTCGTGCTGCGAATGTCGTACTCCGCGGCGGCAGCGTCGAACGACGGCGACACGTCGAGCGTGCCTGCGCGCCACCGTGCGATCAGATCCTCGAGCGCCGACGCGATCGCCGCCTCGTCGTCCGGCGGCGCGACGTGCGCGCCGAGCCGGCGCAGCAGCGCGGCGGAGGCGCCGTCGGCGGGCGTGATGCCGAGGATCGGCTTGCGGTACGCGAGGTAATCGATCAGTTTGCTCGGCAGGAAGACCGACGATCCTTCGCTCGGCGCGTCGACCACGAGCAGCACATCGGCGTCGGCCCCCACGCGCGCGATCTCGGAGGGCGCCATGCGTCCACGAAACGTCGTCACCGGCGCGACGCCGAGCGCGCGCGCGTCGGCGGCGTATTCCTCGACGTGCGGCCCGATGAACGTCGCGTGCAGCCGATCGGCGAGCGGTGCACGCCGGTTCAGCGCAGCGAGCGCGCGCAGCAGCGGGATCGGCGTGCGCACGCCTCGATAGAAGCGGCCGGTATAGAGGAGCCGGATCGGGCGATCGCGCGGCCCCGCCACCGCCGCGCGCGGCGCCGCAGGATGAAATCCATGCGGGACGACCGCGATCTTGTCGCGCCATCCCGCCGGATATTTTCTCATCACGAGGTCGGCGGTCTCGGCGGTGACGAAGACGATCGCCGACGCCTCGCGAACGACCTCCTCCTCCATGCGCCGCCAGATCGATCGCTGCCGCGGCGTCGCATACGGGCTGTCGCTCCACGGATCACTGAAGTGCGCCACCCACGGCAGCCGCGTCGCGCGATGCACGCGCAGGCC
>QHWK01000783.1 GCA_003223775.1 Acidobacteriota bacterium | reverse complement strand
TGACCGCGTTCGCCAACGGCTGCACGGCGATGACCGGCGTGGAAGCGGTGTCGAACGGCGTGCCCGCGTTCCGTCCGCCGGAGGCGAAGAACGCCTCGGCGACGCTCGTCGCGATGGCGGTGCTCGCGATCGTGATGTTCATCGGGATCACGTTCCTCGCGCACGTCTATCTGGTGATTCCCAAGGCCGAGGAGTCGGGCGTCTCGCAGCTCGCGCGCGCCATTCTCGGCAACCGCACGATCGCGTATTACCTGGTCCAGGCGGCGACGACCCTCATCCTCGTGCTCGCGGCGAACACCGCGTACGCCGACTTTCCGCGTCTCGCGTCGATCGTGTCGCGCGACGGCTACCTGCCGAGGCAGTTCATGAACCAGGGCGACCGGCTCGCGTTCTCGAACGGCATCCTCGTGCTGTCGGCGTTTGCCGCGGTTCTGATCGTCGTGTTCCGCGGCGACACGCAGTCGCTGCTGCCGCTCTACATGATCGGCGTCTTCATCTCGTTCACGCTGTCGCAGGCGGGCATGGTGATCCACTGGCGGCACACGCGCGAGCCGGGGTGGCACACGAGCGCCGCAATCAACGGCTTCGGCGCGATCGTCACCGGCGTCGTGCTGATCATCGTCGCGGCGACCAAGACGCTCGAAGGCGCGTGGATCGTCCTGCTGCTGATCCCGCTGATCGTCGCGGTGTTCAAGGCGACGCGCCGCCACTACAGCCACGTCGCCGAACAGCTCACGCTCAAGAACTACGCGCCGCCCGTGCGCCGCCACAACACGGTGCTCATCCCGATCGGCGGCATCCAGCGCGCGGTCGTCGAGGCGCTGCGCTACGCGGAGTCGCTGTCAGACGACGTTCGCGCGGTGTACGTGGACACCGATCCGGCGCCGACGGCACAGATCGAGCGCGACTGGAACACGTGGGGCGGCAAGAGCCGGCTGGTCGTCCTCGAGTCGCCGTTTCGATCGCTCATGGAGCCGCTGCTCGAATATATCGGCCAGGTCGAAGACGAGCGGCCCGACGACTACGTGACGATCATCCTGCCGGAGTTCGTCCCGGCGCGCTGGTGGCAGCACCTGCTGCACAACCAGCGCGCGCTCCTCATCAAAGGCGCGCTCCTCTTCCGCCCGAACGTCGTCGTCACGAGCGTGCCGTTCCATCTCACCAAGTAAGGCAGATGTAGGGCGACCCTTTCAGGGTCGCCGCGTAGAGCCGCGCGCTCGCGACCCATTACATGCGCATACGCCGGCGCACGCGCTCGACGGCACTCTCGCGGCGGCTGTGGAGCTCGTCCTCGAGGCTGTCGAGGGCGGCGACGACGATGTCGCGGTGGTGCACGCTCGGCCCGACGGCCTTGACGGCGTCGACCCACAGCCGATGAATGCGCTCGACGTCCTCGGGCGTGAGGTTCGGCGGGTGGGCGCCGAGCGTGAACCGCTGCACGTGATTGTCTCCGGCGTGGACGACGAACTCCGTCACGAGATCGCGATCGTGCGGGGTGCGGTCCCACGCGACGCCCATCAGGTGCGCCTGCCCGCCGGCGGAGAGGTTCGCCGACAGCCCGACGACGATCTCGGCGGCGCGCAGGCGCACGGCGGTCTGCGCGACGGCGTCGAAGATGTTCGTCCCCGGCAGCACGAGCAGCTTGACGCCGCGCCCGTGCCGCTCGGCAATCGCGACGACGCGCGTGAACAGCGTCTGCTCGTAGTCGGTGAACAGCTCCGCCGCCTCGAGCTCGTGCGCGCCGCCGTCGGGGCCGCGCAGCAGCCGCACGGTCAGCACGACGACGTCGCGCTCGGCCGGCGTATGCCCCACCACCCAATCGAGCTGCGTGAGCGTGTTGTAGTCCCGCACCGGCACGAGCACGGCGCCGGGCTTCGCGCGCAGCGACTCGA
>QHWK01000782.1 GCA_003223775.1 Acidobacteriota bacterium | reverse complement strand
ATCGGAGTCGAACATCCTGCGCGCGTTCGAGGCGGGCTGGGGCGGCGTCGTGACGAAGACGATCGGTCTGCACCCGGTCGTCAACGTCGTCGGCCCGAAGACGAAGTTCCTGCGCGCGGACGCCGATTCGCCGCGGCTCTCGATGAAGAAGCGGCCCGGCGCGGCGCTGCACTCCTCGTGGAACTGGGAGCTCATCTCCGACAAGACGCTCGACTGGTGGGTGCCCCGTCTCGGCCGGATCAAAGCGGCGTTTCCCGATCGCGTGCTCGTCGCGTCGATCATGGCCGGCTCGGGCAACGACACGGAGCTGCGGCACTGGCAGAAGCTGGCCGTCGCGTGCCAGGAGCAGGGGTGCGACGCGCTCGAGCTCAATCTCTCGTGCCCGCACATGGATCGGCCCGACATGGGATCGAACGTCGGCCGGGACAAGGAGCTCGTCTCGATCGTGACGAAGGTCGTGAAGGAGATCGCGAAGATTCCCGTCTGGGCGAAGCTCACGCCGTCGACGACCGACATCGTCGTCGAAGCGCGCGGCGCGCTGCTCGGCGGCGCCGACGCGATCGTGTCGTCGAACACGTTCACGTCCCTGCCGCTCATCGATCCCGAGACGCTCGAGTTCGAGGTGAACGTCGACGGGCTCGTCTCGACCGGCGGCCTCGGCGGGCCGGCAATCCTGCCGCTCTCGCTCGCGAAGATGTCGCAGCTCACGCAGGCGTTTCCCGACAAGAGCTTCTCGGGCATCGGCGGCATCTCGACCTTCGCGCACGCGCTGAACTACTTCCTCCTCGGCTGCGGCACGGTGCAGGTGTGCACCGCGGCGATGCTCGATGCGGCCGTCGGCCCGACCGTGATCCGCGAGCTCACGAACGGCCTGCGGCAGTTTCTCGACGCGAACGCGGCGAAAGGGTGGCGCCGCGTGGACGACTTCCGCGGCACCCGCCGCGACCGTGTGGTCGCGCAGTCGAAAATCCGGCGGCCCGGCGAGAAGGATTACCGCGGCGGGTACGAGGCCGAGGGGTACGCTCAAGAGGACATTGCGACTCGGACGACGTAATTAGGAATGAGGAATTTGGAATTGGAATGCGTGACAGCGTGACGAGAATTCCAAATTCCAAATCCCAAATTCCAAATTGCATTGCGGAGGCCGTATGGTGATTCTCGAACGGCCGGAGCCAGCCGTGGCCCGCGTCGTGCTCGATCAGCCGGCGCGATTCAATCCGCTGTCGTCGGCGATGATCGCGGCGCTCGACGACGCACTGCGCCGCATCGCGGCGGACGCGGGGATTCGCGCCGTCGTGCTCGCGGCGAACGGGCGCGGCTTCTGCGCCGGGCACGACCTGACGGAGATGCGCGCGCACGCCGGCGATCGCGCGTGGCAGCGGCAGCTGTTCGACGCCTGCAGCCGGATGATGATCGCGTTGACCGAGCTGCCGCAGCCGGTCGTCGCGCGCGTGCACGGCATCGCGACCGCGGCCGGGTGCCAGCTCGTCGCGATGTGCGATCTCGCGGTCGCCTCCGACGCCGCGCAGTTCGCGCTGCCGGGCGTGAACATCGGCGTCTTCTGCTCGACGCCGGCCGTCGGCGTCGTCCGCAACGTCGGCCGCAAGCGCGCGATGGAGATGCTGCTGACCGGCCGGATGTTCGACGCGCGGACGGCGCTCGACTGGGGGCTGGTCAACCGCGTCGTGCCGGCCGCCGAGCTCGATGCCGCCGTCAAGCACTACACCGACGGCATCGTC
>QHWK01000781.1 GCA_003223775.1 Acidobacteriota bacterium | reverse complement strand
AACTCCTGCCTTCCTGCCTTCCTGCCTTCCTGCCTTGCCACCCGTCAGGCAGTAACGCCGACTTTCTCGAGCACAGCAGTCAGCGCCTGCTGCGCGCGCGCGACCGGCAGGTTGCTGATGTAGAAATGCCGCGCGCCGACGTCGATGAGCGCGCGGATCGTCCGCGCGCAGACCTCCTCCGGCTGCGCGCCCGCGGCGAACTCGCGCGTCAACGGTTCCGCCGGCACCGGGAGAAAGCTGCGCAGCGTGTCGAGCGTGCGCGGGTTCGCGCTGCGGTAGAAGAAAACGCCGAACATGCCGGGCAGCGCGAGGCCCCGCCGCTCCGCCGCGCGGACGAATCTCGCGACGCGATCCGCGTCGTGATGGCTGACGACCTGCGTCAGGTAGAACTCCGCGTGGAAATCCGCATCGGTGAGGAAATCGATCTGCCGCTCGGCGTCGGCGTGCGGGTTCGCCCAGCCGCCGAGCGTGAGCCGCGGCGCGCGCTCGCGCACCATCTTCCGCAGCTGCCACGCGTGCGGCACCGAACGCGGGAGGCCGACGCTCTTGTCGCCGCCGAGGACGACGAGCGCGGGGAACCCGTGCTGCTGCGCGCGCTCGGCGTACGACAGGCAATACTCGAGCGCGTGCTTCGTCGTCAGAAACGGCACGATGCGCTCGCGCGGCACGTCCCTGCCGAGATTCGTGACGAGATGCCGCAGGTTGTCTTCCTCCGGCAGGCCGACCGCGCTGTCGGTGAGGAAGACGTAGGTGCCCTGGCGCGTCAGCCGCCGCACCGAGTGGTACGTGTCGATCCACGCGTCCATCCCCTCGCCCGCGGCGAGCTCCGCGCGCGGCGGCCGCAGTTCAGCGGCGAAAACGGACGCACCCGCGCCAAGCGCGCTCAATAGATCCATCGACCCTCAGAACCCTGCCTTACTATAGCGTCTCGTGACGCCGACCGCGCTAGGCGCCGCGCTCGCGCGCTTCCCGCAGCTGCCGCTCGTGCACGCGCCGACGCCGATCGATCAGGTGCCGCGCCTGCGCGACGCGCTCGGCGGCGGGCCGCGTCTCCTCATCAAGCGCGACGATGCGATTGCGTTCGCGTTCGGCGGAAACAAGGTGCGCAAGCTCGCGCTCGTCGCGGCGCGCGCGCAGGCCGAGGGCGCCGATACGCTGATCACCGCCGGCGGCGTGCAGTCGAATCACGCGCGCGCGACCGCGGCCGCCGCCGCCAGGCTCGGGATGCGCGCGATCCTCGTGGCCAACGGCGCGCCGCCTGAGCGGCCGACCGCGAACGCGCTCCTCGATCGGCTGCTCGGCGCGGAGGTCGTCCACGTCGCCGCGCGCGACGAGCGCGCGCCAAAGATGGCGGAGATCGCCGATCGTCTGCGCGGCGAAGGCCGGCGGCCGTTCGTGATTCCGATCGGCGCGTCGACGCCGCTCGGCGCGCTCGGCTACGTCGATGCACTGCTCGAGCTGCTCGATCAGATTCCGGCGCCCGACGCGATCGTGCACGCGACGTCGTCGGGCGGCACGCAGGCGGGGCTCGTCGCCGCGTGCCGGCTGCTCGATCTGCCGACGCGGGTGATCGGCGTCAGCGCCGACGAGCCGTCTGCGGCCCTCCAATCGACCATCGCCGCGATCGTCGACGGCGTCGTCGAGATGCTGGGCGGCGCGCGCGAGCGGGGCCGAGCGGCCATCGACGTCGACGATCGGTTCGTCGGCGACGGCTACGGGATCCCGACCGACGCGTCGCGCGAGGCCATCGAGCTCGCGGCGCGCTGCGAAGCGATCTTTCTCGATCCGACGTACACCGCGAAGGCGATGGCCGGCCTCATCGCGCGCGTCCGCGCGCACGCGTTCACCGAGCGCGAGACGGTGGTCTTCTGGCACACCGGCGGCCAGGTCGGGTTGTTCGCGTAGCTCGCGAAGACACGGGTACGACTACGCCCGAGCAAGACCAAAGCGGCAGCGCCGCGACGCCGTGCAGAAGTGCGAATGGCGATGTGTGCGAAGACGCGCGTTGACAACGTGCGCCCGTCGCATGACGATCGGATGTCTCGCTGACAATCGATCGCGCGCCTGCACGGACGTCCGCGCTCCGATGGCGGTCCGGCGCCTGCGGCGCATGTCCGTTCACCACTGGGCCCTCAGGATGCACCGAACCGCGGA
>QHWK01000780.1 GCA_003223775.1 Acidobacteriota bacterium | reverse complement strand
TGGCGGAAACAACCACAAATACGCAGCGCCGTCGCGTGTGACGATCGACTATCGGGATTCCGGCACAACGTACGGACGAACCGACTTTCCGGCGGCCCCTCCGACCGACGCGCCCACCTCGTCAAGGTCGCGACTCGTCGTTGAAGCCGACGCTGTCCAGCGGGCCCTCTTGTACGCGGCGGCCGTACCGCCAGCCGTCGCAGGCCAGCATGGCGACGTGCATACGTTTCGCGTGTGCTGCCGGATTGCGCGGGGATTCGCGCTGCGTGATGACGAGGCGCTGACGGTACTTCGCGAGTGGAATACCCGATGCGATCCGCCGTGGTCAGAACGTGAGCTGATTAACAAGTTGTCCCGAGCAAGACGCTACGGCCGTGAACCGATCGGCGGTCTGCTCGAGAAGCCGCCGTAGTGGCAGCACAAAGCTTCGTCGACGCGCACGCGCCGCAGGGCCCGTGCGTTTAACCCTGTTCGCACCCGTCTACATCGACCCGTGCGAACACAGCCGGCGCCGTCGGCCCAGGCCCGCGGCGTCCTTGGAGGACGCGTATGTCCAAGCACACAGGCGAACTCGTGTCCGTGAAGATCATCCCGAACGCGAAAGGCAGCCCGCCGGGGAAACTGGCGGATGCCGAGGTGGTCTTCGAAGCCGACGCTGGCCCGCTTAGCGGACTCAAGTTGATCGGCTTCTCCGTCTGGGAACGTCGCGATGGGGGAAGAAACGTGACGTTCCCCGCCCGGCAGTACTCCGTGAACGGAGAACGCCGGAGCTTCGCGCTCCTGCGACCCTCAGGAGAGGACCGCGGCGCGCAGGAAGCGATTCGGGAATGCATCCTCGACGCGTACAACCGCCTCGAGGCCGCATCCTGAACGGTTCGCAGCCGGCGGGCACATGCCCCGCCGGCTGCGTCGTTCGACATGGAGGAAAGGGCAATTATCCGAAAGGAATTCCGATGGATACCGTCACTGCGATCTCTGAACGGCGACGTGAAGCGGTTCCGACGCAGACTTCACCGCCGGCGACGAAGGCGCTACCCGTCACCGCGACGTACCTCCTGTCGGAGGAGGGACGTAAGGCGTCGTTGCTTGACGGCGGTGACGGCAAAGCGGTGCAACAGCTCTCGCTGCAGGTGCCGGCCAATCGGCTGCATCTGGTGAGCGTTGACGCCCACGGCGTCGCGCGTCTGAAACTGAGGCCCCGTTACCAACTCAACGGCGATAGCGGCATCGTTCGGATCGACGCAGCCCCGACGTATGACGCGCCGCCCGACGTCGAGGAGCTGTTCCGAGAGGCCGCGCGTAATCACCAGCTCGAAGGCGCGTACCGCGCCGAGCGTCACACAGCCAAGGTAAAGCGTCGTGAAGCCGACCAGGAGCGACGGGCAACCATTGCAAAGACATTCCTTGGCGACGCCACACGACGAACGCTCGTGCATCCCACACCGTCGCCCAAGCGGTGCGTGGTCGAAACGGAAGTTGGACGGATCTTCTTCGACGCGGACACCGACACAAGTCCGGCCAAGGACGTTCCGGCAGAAGCACATCGCCGATTCCGCGCCGATCTACGCGTGACGCGGGAACAGAATCTGAAGACACGTGCCGAGCAACTCGCCCGGCATGAGGAGAAGAAGAAGTTCGCGGCCGACTGGATCGCTGCTCACGGGACACCGGAGCAGCAGGTGCGTCAATCGGCAGGTGTGCTGCCGATCGAGGAAGCTATCGATGCAATGACCGACTTCGCTTTCGGTCCGTTCGTAGATCGACCTCGCTACGTGCCCGACGGAGTATCGCGAATTCAGGAGGTCCTAAAGTGCCGCTTGCTGGCTGGCGGCGAAACGACGGTCACGGCGGCAGACGTGGCGGTCTCGAGCACCAATGCAGAAACGATGACGGCAGCACAGTGGGCGGCCATCAATGAATTTCGAGCCGTTTTGCCAGACGCGACCGTGGTGCTTCGCATTCACAGCGTCTCGTGGAAGAAGGATCGATCGATTGCAGTGCCGTGTTTTGGCGTCCTCGTCACCCAGCGCTTCGGTCCATTCACCTTGCGGCGCGAGTTCGAAGACAGCCGAAGACCTGAACCG
>QHWK01000779.1 GCA_003223775.1 Acidobacteriota bacterium | reverse complement strand
CTTGACGTTGGACCCGAGCGACAGCGAGTCCTGGACGAACGCGCCGATGGCGTTCACGTAGGCGTTGAAGGCCTGCGTTCCCAGCGTGATGCTGAACGCGCTCCCCAGGCCCTGCTGGAACGCGGCGACGCTGGGATACGTGAACCGGCCCGGATCGTCGCCGAAGCCGTAGTGCTTGACGTGCCGCACTTCGCCGCCGAACTTCACGATGTGGTTGCCGCGCAGATACGTCGCCGTATCGGCGACCGCCATCGTCGTCACCTCGCGGCCGCTCGGGAATCCGGCCGGACCGCCGAAGAGCAGACCCGGACCGCTGATCGTGATCGCCGGCAGCGCGATCGGCGTCTGCGTCTGCCCGACGTTGATCCCGATCGCGTTCGTGTCGACGAGCGTCTGCGGGATGAAGGTGATGTGAATGCGGTTGAACCCGCCGCGGATTTCGTTGACCAGCGCCGGACTGAAGATGTGCGTCTCGTTGATCGTCATGATCTGACGGTGGCCGCCGCGCCTGTCGGGGAACCCGGGAACGGTTTGTCCCTGAGCGTTCGACTCGAGCCGTGAGTCGCTCTGGAACGCGTAGTAGAAGTGGAGATCGTCGCTCTGGCGCAGGTTGTTGCGCGAGTCGACCGTGTACTGATCGATCGTCACCGGGGCCAGCGGCGAGCCGATCGCGCGCGTGCCGGTGAGGTCGTTGGCCGCCGGAATGAACTGCAGCAGCTGCCGTGAGACCGGATCGGTCACCGCCGCGCGCTGCGCGTCGGTCAGCGTGCCGGAGTTCATGTCCACGCCCTGCAGGTGCCGAAGGCCCTCGTAGCTGCCGAAGTAAAACGAGCGGTTCCTGGCGAGCGGACCGCCGAGATTGAAGCCGAACTGCTTCCGGTTGAACAGCGACTGCACCGTCTCGTTGCCGGCCGTGTCCTTGCTCGGCGGGTTGAAGTAGTTGCGCGAGTCGAACCGGTCGTCGCGATAGAAGTCGAACGCTTCGCCGTGCATCTGGTTGCTGCCCGAGCGCGTCGCGACGTTGACGATGGCGCCGGAGTTGCGGCCGTACTCGGCGCTGAACGTCGAGTTGTCGACCTTGAACTCCGACACCGTGTTGATCGACGGCTGGAACGTCACCTGCGAGTTCGACAGGTCGTTCAGGTTGATGCCGTTGACCATCATGTTCACTGAGGTCTCGCGGTTGCCAGCCGACATGAACGAGAAGGCGCCCTGTCCGCGCAGCGGCGCGCTCAAGCCGGCGTTCTGCGGCGAGGTGCTGCCGCCCGGCATCAGCGGACCGAGGTCCACGAAGTGGCGGCCGTTCAGCGGAATCTCCTGCACCGTGCGCTCCACCATCGCGCCGCCGGCCGACACGGTCGCGGTGTCGATGAGCGGCGAGGTGCCGGTCACCGTCACGTTCTCGGCAATCGTCGCGAGCCCGAG
>QHWK01000778.1:2873-4419 GCA_003223775.1 Acidobacteriota bacterium | reverse complement strand
CGCCACCGCGCTCGAGCGGCTCGGCGTCCGGCCCGGCGATCGCGTCGCGACGCTCGCATGGAACCACGGGCCGCACCTCGAGGCGTATTTCGGCATCCCGCTTTCCGGCGCCGTGCTGCACACGCTCAACCTCCGGCTTCACGCCGAGGAGCTCGCCTATATCGTCGGCCACGCCGAGGATCGGGTCGTGCTCGTCGACGAAACGCTGCTGCCGCTCTGGGAGCAGGTGCGCTCGAAGGTGCACGTCGAGGAAGTGATCGTCTTCAACGCGACCAAACCGCTCCCCGACGGCGCGCACGACTACGAAGCGCTCGTCGCCGTGGCGCCGCCGCTCGCCGAGCGCCCGGACCCTGACGAGAACACCGCGGTCGCGATGTGCTACACGACCGGCACGACCGGCAATCCGAAAGGCGTCCTCTACTCGCACCGTGCGATCGTCCTCCACTCGCTCGGCCTCGCGCTCGACGCGTGCATGGGCATCCGCGAAACCGACGTGATGCTGCCGGTCGTCCCGATGTTCCACGCCAACGCGTGGGGCATGCCGTTCACCGCGATCATGGTCGGCGCGAAAATCGTCCTGCCCGGTCCCCACCTCGATCCGCAGAGCATCGTCGAGCTGTTCGAGCGCGAGCGCGTCACCGTCACGGGCGGCGTGCCGACGATCTGGCTCGGCGTGATCCAGTTCCTCGACGCGAACCCCGGCCGGTACGATCTCTCGCGCATCCGCGCGATGTTCGTCGGCGGCTCCGCCGTCCCGCAGTCGATGATCGAGGCCTACGAGAAGCGCTACGGCCTGAAGATCTTCCAGGCGTGGGGCATGACGGAGATGGCGCCGCTCGGATCGGTGGCGACCTATCCGTCCGGGATGGAAGAGGCGCCCGACGCCGTCAAGTACGCGTACCGCGCCAAGCAGGGGCGGCCGGCGCCGTTTGTCGAGATCCGCGCGCGCAACGAGAACGGCCTCGTGCCGTGGGACGGCCGCACGATGGGCGAGCTCGAGGTGCGAGGCCCGTGGATCGCGAGCGCATACTACAACCGCCCCGACGCAAGCGATCGCTTCACGAGCGACGGCTGGTTCAAGACCGGCGACATCGTCACGATCGACGAGGAGGCGACGATCCAGGTCCAGGACCGCAGCAAGGATCTGATCAAGAGCGGCGGCGAGTGGATCAGCAGCGTGGCGCTCGAGTGCGCGCTGATGGGCCATCCGGCGGTGGCGGAGGCGGCGGTCTTCGCGGTGCGTCACCCGAAATGGGACGAACGGCCCGTCGCCGCCGTCGTGCTGAAGCCCGGCGCGAAGGCGTCGGCCGGCGAGCTTCGGGCGTTTCTCGCGCCGCAGTTCGCGAAGTTCTGGCTGCCCGACGCGTTCGAGTTCATCGACGCCATCCCGCGCACATCGGCCGGCAAGTTCAAGAAGAGCGCGCTGCGCGAGCAGTTCAAGGACTACCGCCTCGCCGAGGAAGCGACGATGTAGCGCAGGCGCCCAACCCGGGCGCCATTTGCGCGCAAAACCCGGATGCGATCGCGTCAGGTAATCTGCCCGCGC
>QHWK01000778.1:0-2789 GCA_003223775.1 Acidobacteriota bacterium | reverse complement strand
TTCTGGCGCAAGCTCTTCGCCTTTGCGGGGCCCGGCTACCTGGTCGCGGTCGGCTACATGGACCCGGGGAACTGGGCGACCGACCTCGCCGGCGGCGCCCAGTACGGGTACGCGCTGCTCAGCGTCATCATGATCTCCAACCTGATGGCGATTCTCCTCCAGGCGCTCGCCGCGCGCCTCGGGATCGCCAGCGGCCGGGACCTCGCTCAAGCCTGCCGCGACAGCTACTCGCGGCCGACGACGATCGTGCTGTGGGTGTTGTGCG
This sequence comes from Acidobacteriota bacterium, assembly GCA_003223775.1. Lineage (GTDB taxonomy): Bacteria > Acidobacteriota > Vicinamibacteria > Vicinamibacterales > CAVVIG01 > QHWK01. Next base: position 2,524 of record QHWK01000778.1, on the reverse strand, counting down.
AGGTGCTGCTGGTGCTGTTCCTCCAGCACCAGGGCTTCCGGCTGCTCGAGGCGTTGGTGGTGGCGTTGATCGCCACCATCGCCGGGTGCTTCCTCTTCGAGATCATCATCTCGCAGCCCGAGCTGGGCCGTGTGGCGAAGGGATTCGTCCCGGCGCCGTCGATCCTGTCCCACCCCGACCGGCTGTACATCGCGATCGGGATCCTGGGCGCGACCGTGATGCCGCACAACCTGTACCTGCACTCGTCGATCGTGCAGACGCGGAAGTACATGGACAGCGTGGCGGGCAGGGCCGAAGCGATCCGCTTCGCGACGATCGACTCGTCGTTCGCGCTGATGACGGCGCTCTTCATCAACGGCGCCATCCTCGTGATGGCAGCCGCAGTGTTCCATGGCAGCGGACACGAAGCCGTGGCCGATATTGGCGACGCCTACAAGCTCCTGTCCCCCCTGCTCGGCTTCAAGGCCGCGAGCATGTTGTTCGCGGTCGCGCTGCTCTGCTCGGGCCAGAACGCCACGCTCACCGGGACGCTCGCCGGGCAGATCGTGATGGAAGGCTTCATCAACCTGCGCCTGCGGCCGTGGCTGCGGCGCCTCATCACGCGGCTCATCGCGATCGTGCCCGCCGTGATCGTCGTGTCGCTGTACGGCGAGCGCGGATCGGGTCAGCTGCTCATCCTCAGCCAGGTGGTGCTGAGCCTGCAGCTGTCGTTCGCGGTCTTCCCGCTCGTGATGTTCACCGGCGATCGCCACAAGATGGGAATCTTCGCGAGCCCGCTGTGGCTGCAGGCGCTCGCGTGGCCGGTGGCGATTGCCATCGCGCTGCTCAACGCGTACCTTCTGTGGCAGACTTTCGCCGGCTAGGAGCGAGGCCATGAACCTGTGGATCGACGTCGCGCTGATGGCATCGCTCTTCGCGATCGGCAACATCCTGTTCGGCCACTTCGAGGAGCGGACGCCGAAGTGGCGCCGCGTCCTCAAGTTCTTCGTGATGACCGCCGCGGTGACGCTCATCTCCGCGACCGCGGGGCGCGGCTGGTCGGCCGCACTGATCGGCGCGCTCTTCTCCCTCGTTCTCGTGGTGCATCTCTGGTGGCTGCCCAGGCACGGCGTGCATCCGTGGACGGTCGAGCCGAAGGAGAAGTACTACGCGCTGCGAGGCTGGAAGATCTGATGTACCGTCGCATCCTGGTCGCCGTGGAGAACTCGGGCGCCGATCGCACCATCATCAACCACGTCGCCGAGCTCGCGAAGGTCACCGGCGCCGAGCTCCTGCTCGTGCACGTCGCCGACGGCTGGGCCGCGCGCAACTTCGATCAGCTGCAGCTGCGCGAGAGCGAGGAGATGCGATCGGATCGCAACTACCTCGAGCAGCTGCGCAGCGAGCTGACGGCGCGCGGCCTGACGGTGGAGACCCGGCTCGCGATGGGCGATCCGGCGACGGAGTTGATCAAGGTGTCGCAGGATCAGGGCGTCGATCTGATCGCGATGTCCACGCACGGCCACCGCTTCGTCAAGGACGTGCTGCTCGGCGCGACGGCCGATCGCGTCCGGCACCTCGTCAAGGTTCCGGTGCTGCTGCTCCGCGCGCAATAACCCTTCGTCTTTATGCTATAAAGCGGCGATGGCGCAGGCCGTCGATCCGATCCACGCGCGCGCGGAAGCCGACCTGCGCTTCATCCGCGACGCGATGGCGCGCGCCGGCGCGTTCACGGCGGTGCCGGGCTGGGGCGGCGTCGCGATTGGCGCGACGGCGATCGTCGCCGCGCGAATCTCCGGTCCGCCGGACAACTCGCTGCGCTGGGTGCTGATCTGGTTCGGCGACGCCGCCGTCGCCGCCGCCATCGCGCTTTCCGCGATGGCGCGCAAGGCTCGCCGATCGGGTGCGCCGCTCTCATCGGGATCGCCGGCGCACCGCTTCGCGCTCGCGTACGCGCCGCCGCTCGTCGCCGGCATGGTGCTGACGCCGGTGTTTGCGACGCTGGATCTGGCGGCGCGGCTGCCGGGATGCTGGCTCCTCCTGTACGGGACGGCCGTGGCGACCGGCGGCGCGTTCTCCGTGCGGATCGTGCCGATGATGGGCGCGGCGTTCATGGCGCTCGGCACGATCGCGTTCGCGGCGCCGGCGGCATGGGGCCATTACTTTCTCGCGGCCGGCTTCGGCGGGCTGCACATCGTGTTCGGCCTGATCATCGCGAGGCATTACGGTGGCTAGAAGCGCGAGCGGCCGGCAGACGGCGGCCGGCGGCCGGGAACCGGCGGGCGCCCGGCCGCAGGCGAAGCGTTCGACGCTCGATCTCGACCGCGTGATCCACGAGCGGCTGCGCCTCGGGATCGTGAGCGCGCTTGCCGTCAACGAGCGGCTCACGTTCAACGATCTCAAGCGCCTGCTCCAGACGACGGACGGCAACCTGAGCGTGCACGCGCGCAAGCTCGAGGACGCGCAGTACATCGCCTGCGACAAGACCTTCGACGGTCGCATGCCGCGCACCGAGTACCGCCTCACCGCCGCCGGCCGCCGCGCG
>QHWK01000696.1 GCA_003223775.1 Acidobacteriota bacterium | reverse complement strand
ACGATGACACGAACAGTGAAACGCACGGCGCTCTGTGCGGCCTTGCTCGCCGCCGCGCTCGCCGCGATGGTGATCGCGCCGCGCACGACGGCGGTCCTCTCCGGCCAGGCGCAGGGGTTCCTGTCCACGAAAAACGGCGAGTGGCCGTACTACACCGCCGATGTCCGCGGGTCGCGGTACTCCCCGCTCGATCAAATCAACGCCGGCAACTTCAACCAGCTCGAGGTTGCGTGGCGCTTCAAAACCGACAATCTCGGCACGCGTCCCGAGTTCAAGCTCGAGGGGACGCCGCTGATGGTGAAGGGCGTGATTTACGCGACCGGCGGCACGCGGCGATCGGTGGTCGCGCTCGACGCGAAGACCGGCGAGCTGATCTGGGTGCATGCCGAGAAGGAAGGCGCGCGCGCCGTCAACGCGCCGCGGCAGCTCTCGGGCCGCGGCCTGTCGTACTGGACCGACGGCAAGGGCGACGATCGCGTCGTCTACGTCACGACCGGCTATCGCCTCGTGGCGCTCAACGCGAAGACCGGCGTCCCCGTCGCGACGTTCGGGCAGAACGGCGTCGTCGACATGAAGATCGGCGCCGTGATCGGCAAGGGACAGCAGATCGATCTCGAGAGCGGCGAGATCGGGCTGCACTCGACGCCGACGGTCACCAAGGACGCGATCATCGTCGGCTCGTCGTTCCGCGAAGGGCTGACGGTGAAGACCCACAACAACACCAAGGGGCTGGTGCGCGCGTGGGACGCGAAGAGCGGCAAGCTGCTGTGGACGTTCAACACGATTCCCAAGCCGGGCGACTTCGGCAACGATACCTGGGAGAAGGAATCGTGGGCGATCAACGGCAACACCGGCGTGTGGACGCAGATCACCGTCGATGAGGAGGCGGGCCTCGTCTACCTGCCCGTCGAGGATCCGACCTCCGATCTCTACGGCGGTCATCGCCCCGGCAACAACCTCTTCGGCGACTCGCTCGTGTGCGTGGATCTGAAGACCGGCCAGCGCAAGTGGCACTATCAGATCGTCCACCATCCGATCTGGGACTTCGACATGCCGGCGGCGCCGCTGCTCGCCGACATCACCGTGAACGGCAGGCCCGTGAAGGCGGTCGCGCAGGCGAGCAAGCAGGGCTTCCTCTACGTGTTCGATCGGATCACCGGACAACCGATATGGCCGTTCGAGGAGCGTCCGGTGCCGCAGACCGACGTGCCCGGCGAGAAGACGTCGCCGACGCAGCCCTTCCCGACCAAGCCGCCGGCCTACTCGCGCAACGGCGTCCTCGAAAGCGATCTGATCGACTTCACGCCGGAGCTGAAGGCCGCGGGCCTCGAGGCGGCGAAGCGCTATCGCCTCGGTCCGGTGTTCACGCCGCCTTCGGTCAGCAAAATGGACGGAACGATCGGCACGCTGACGTCAGGCACCTTGAGCGGCGGCGTCAACTGGCCCGGCTCGGCGTACGACCCGGAGATGCACACCTTCTTCTCGCACGCGTGCGACGCCTGCATCTCGCCGCTCGGCCTCGTCGCGCCGCCGAAAGAGTTCTCCGATCTCGACTACGTGATGGGGACGGCGGGGCAGACGTTCCGCGCGATCGTCGGCGGCGGCGAGGGCGAAGCGGCCGACGCGCCGCGGCCCGCGCGTCCGGCGACGCCGCCTCCCCCGCCGACGCCTCCGCCCGCAGCGGGAGGCCGCGGCGCCGCGCCGCCCGGCGGCGGCGGATTCGGTGCAACGGTCCAGGGCCTGCCGATCGTGAAGCCGCCGTACGGACAGATCGTCGCGATCAATCTCGATCGCGGAGAGCTGGTCTGGTCGACGCCGCACGGCGATACGCCCGACTCGGTGCGCAACCATCCGGCGCTCAAGGGGCTCAACATCCCGAAGACCGGACAGAGCGGCAACGTCGGCGTCGTCGTGACGAAGACGCTCGTCGTCTCCGGCGATCCGAGCGTAACGACGACGCCGGAGCATCCGCGCGGCGCGATGCTCCGCGCGTACGAAAAGAATGGCGGCAAGCAAGTCGGCGCGGTGTGGCTGCCGGCGCCGCAGAGCGGCTCGCCGATGACCTACTCGGTGGACGGCCGCCAGTACATCATCGTCGCCGTCAGCGGCGGCAACTACTCCGGCGAGTACATCGCGTTCGCGCTGCCGCAGGGCGCGACGCGGTCGACGGCGGGACTCCGGTAGCGCAGGCCTTCAGGCCTGCCGCGGGGATGTAGGGCGACCCTTTTTCAGGGTCGCCCCTTTTTTATGCGTGCGAATCGACCGGATCGCCGCGGTGCGAGGCGAGCGCGGCGATCGCGGCGACGAGCTCCGCCGGATCGATCGGCTTCGCGATGTGCCACTGGAAGCCCGCCTCGAGTGCCCGCGCACGATCCTCGGGGCGCGCGTGTGCCGTGAGCGCCACCGCGGCGATGCGCCCACGCAGCCCTGAGAGCGCGCGCACGCGGCGCATCAATTCGTAGCCGTCTTCCCCCGGCATC
>QHWK01000695.1 GCA_003223775.1 Acidobacteriota bacterium | reverse complement strand
GCCGGATGCCGACGGCGCGCTGTGTCCGCTGCCCGACGGCAAGACGCGGATCCGCTCGCCTATCGACGAGACGACGCTCTACGCGCTCGAGCGCGCGAACGGCTGCCTCGACGATCAGGACGCCGCGGCGCCGTCGGGCTCGTGGCCGCCGGGATGGAAGACCGCCAACATCGCCGGCGGCGACGTGCCGCCGGTCCGCGTCGTCAGCGATCCGTATCCGACGCTCCACAGTGTCGTCGTCGACGCGGCGCGCAACCGCGTCTTCTTCAGCGATCCCAACCGCCACGCGTTGTGGTCCTACGATCGCCTCGCCGCGTCGAAGGATCGCCACGAGGTGGAGGCGATCACCGGCATCCGCGGGCCGTCCACGGGCATGATGTTCATCGCGGCCGTCACGCTCGATCGCGCGAAGCAGGAGATCTACACCGTCGACAACGACATTGGCGATCGTCTGATGGTGTTCCCCTACGACGCGGACGGGAACGTGAAGCCGAAGCGCGTGCTCGACGTGCCGCATCAGGCCTGGGGCATCTCGATCGGCGAGGCGCGCAACGAGTTCGCGGTGACGGTCGAGGCGCCGCGCGAGATCGTGATCTACCGCAAGGGCGCCGAGGGCCACGAGGCGCCGCTGCGCACGATCCGCGGGCCGAAGACGCGGCTCGGCGATCCGCACGGCATCTTCTACGACGACGCGAACAACGAGCTCGTGGTCACCAATCACGGGAACCAGGGCGGGCGCGCGCCGGCGCCGGGCGACGCGCCCGCGCGGCAGCGCGGCTCGCGCGTCGCCGAGCCGCAGCCGATCGAGGGCGGCAAGTTCGACGAGCCGTCGATCACCATCTATGCCGCGGACGCGAAGGGCGACGCCGCGCCGCTGCGGCAGATTCAGGGCGACAGGACGGGGCTGAACTGGCCGATGGCGATCGACGTCGATCGCGGCCGCAACGAGATCGCCGTCGCCAACGACGGCGACAGCTCGGTCCGCGTGTTTCGCCGCGGCGACACCGGCAACGTCGCGCCGGTGCGCGTCATCAAAGGCCCGCGGACGCTGATCAACGGGCCGATGGGCGTCGCCTACGATCTCGAGAACAACGAGATCTGGGTCGCCAACTACGGCGATCACACCGCGCTCGTCTTTCCGATCGCGGCGAACGGGAACGTCGCGCCGAAGCGGATCCTTCGCAATGCCCCGGCCGGCTCGCCGACAGTGGGATTCGGGAATCCAGGCGCCGTCGCCTACGACTCGAAGCGCGACGAGATCCTGGTGCCCAATTGAGTGAGCGAGCCGAGAATCTCGGCGTTTGCCAGGCTGGCAAACGGAAACGCGGATCCGACTCGAGTGATTTCAGGGCAGAAGTCGCGGTTGAGCCGCACGATGCATGGGATTTTCTACGATCCCATTCACGACGAAATCGTCGTGCCGGTCGCGCTCGGCGGCGCGGTGCTGACGCTGCCGGGCGACGCAGCCGGCGACGCTCCGCCCAAGCGGACGCTGCAGGGTCCGAAGACCGGCATGGTCCAACCCGACACCGTGTATGTCGATCTCGTGCACGATGAACTCATCGTGGAGTCTGGCGACGAGTCGGTGCTCGTGTTCCCGCGCGGCGCGCAGGGCGACGTCGCGCCGACGCGGCGCATCGGCGGGCCGAACTCGCAGGTCAGCGATATCTACGGGCTCGCGGCCGACTCGAAACGCGACTGCCTCGTCGTCGCCAACCGCGTGCGGAGCGGCGTGCGTGCCTCCGACGACGCGATCCTGGTCTTCAATCGCACGGACAACGGCGATCCGAAGCCGCGCAACAAAATCGCCGGCCCGCATACCGGCATCATCAAGATCCGGCAGGTCGACGTCGACGAAGAGCGCGGCCTGATCTTCGCCACCATCAAGAACAACTTCGAGAACTACAACTGGAGCGATCCGCGGCCGTCGCCGTGGGATCCCGACCGCACCGGCTTCATCGGCGTCTGGAGCATCGACGACGACGGCGACGTGCCGCCGCGCGCC